>NZ_JTKZ01000859.1:0-14758 GCF_000799035.1 Delftia sp. ZNC0008 | reverse complement strand
CCGCGTCGAAGACGGCCTGATCCGCCGCATCTACACGCTGCGCAATCCCGACAAGCTGTCCGGCGTGCCAGTGCCGCCGCAGGCGCTGCCGTAGTCAGACGAGTTGCAGGTCGCGGGGCGTCGCGCCTTCGAAGACACGCTGCAGCTGGGCCGGGCTCAGTCCATACATGCGCTGGAACAGGCCGCCCAGCACGGCGCGGTACTCGTTGAGCACGGGATGGTCGCGGTTCTGGAACAGGTTTTTCTGGTTGACCTCGACCTGCTCTCCCACGATGCGACCGCCCGCGCGCGCGGAAAGCCCGCCGCCCAGCAGCCAGTAGGTCGTGCCGTGGCCGTGGTCCGTGCCCTTGTTGCCGTTCTCGCGGAAGGTGCGGCCGAATTCGCTGATCACCACCACCACCGTATGGCGCCAGGCCTCGGGACCTATCTCCTGGGCAAAACCGGCCAGGCCCCGGCCCAGCTCGTCCAGCCGTCCGGCCAGCGCGCCTGTGGCGCCGCCCTGGGCCACATGCGTGTCCCAGCCGCCTACATCGACGAAGCCCAGGTCGAAGCGCTCGCGCATCAGGGCCGCCATGCGCTGCGCCACCAGCGCAAAGCCCCGCGCGCTGATGGCGTCGCGCCCGGCCTGGTCCATCTCTTCCTGCACGCTGCGCTGCACCGCATCGCGCACGGCAAAGCCCTCCTGCACGGCAGTGCCCAGGGCAGTGCCTGCGTACATGGCGGCAATGGCCTGGCTGCGTCTATCGTCCAGCCCGCCCTTGCCCACGGACGCCAGGGCCATGTTGGCGGACGGCAGGCTGCCACGCAGCAGTAGTGGCAACTGGGGCGTGAACGACATGGGCGACACCGGGCCCCGCCCGTCCTGCCCCAGCACCTGGGCCAGCCGGTTCAGAAAGCCCGACTGGTAGCTGCGGCGCCCGTCCAGGCCCTGGCCCAGTTCGATGGAGTCCTGTGTCTCGAAATGGCTGCGCGACAGGTCGTGCGTGCCTGCAAAGGGCACGAAGCAGGCCTGGCCGGCCTGGAACAGCGGATGGATGCTGTCCTCCAGCATCGGGTGCAGGCCCCAGCGGCCATCCAGCGCCAGCGCGCCGCCGGCCTCGCCGGGACGGGGGATGGCAATGCTGGGACGGGCCTCGTAGTAGAAGTCGCTGTGCGTGGGCACCAGCAGACTGTTGCAGTCATAGGCACCGCGCAGAAACACCAGCAGCAGGCGCGGCGTGGCTGGCTGGAGGGCGGCCGCCTGCAGCCGGCCCAGGTGGGCGGCAAAGGGCAGGGCCGATGCCATGGTCAGGAAGTGGCGTCGCTGCATGGAAAGTCTCCGGGGTTCAGCGGAACATCATCTCGGGTGCGGACAGGAAGTAGGTATTCCAGTCCGCCGGATTGCGGGCCTGGGCCAGTGCCGCCTGCGTGGCCTGGCTCCACTGGGGCAGGCGCTGGCGCACGCTGGCCCGTTCCGACAGCATGGGGTAGGGCGGCTTCTCCAGCGCCTCCTTGGGGTCGGCGCGAAACAGCACGGCGCTGCGCGTGGCGATCTGGCGCGCCACCTCGAAGCGTGCCGCCATCTGGCCCGAACTGGCCCAGTCGGACTGCATCTGCGGATAGCCGTCCGGCGTCTCATGCGCGTAGAGGTTCTGGCCCAGCCGGTTGATCCAGCCCAGCACGGGCGCCACGTCGGCCGCCACGCGCTGGTCCACCGACAGCCGCGTGGCGGCCAGCACGTAGTGCAGCGGATCGCGGAACTTGCGGCCAAAGCGCGCGGCCTCCGGATCGGTCAGCAGCGCTGCCACGGTGGCTGCGATGTCGCCCCGGCTGCGCGTGAAGGCCTGTGCCGTGCGCTGCACCAGGGCCGGCGGCGGATCGTCGGCAATGAAGAACACCGCCAGCTTGTGCGCGATGAACTGCGCCGTGGCCGGCGCGGCGACGATGCGGTCCAGCGCCTCCTGGACCTCGGCCATGCCGCGTGCGTTCAGGGGCTGGCCCAGGAAGGTCTTGGCTCCGTAGTCGTGCCGGTTGGGATTGAACTCGAAGAATCCCGAGCGCAGGTAGTCGCCCTGGCGCCCGGCGCGCATGCGCGGCGGCGGCGTGCCGGCCGGCTGCAGATTGATGCCCACGCCTGTCAGGATGCGCGCCATCTCCTGCACGTCGGCCTGGGTGTAGCCGCTGCCCACGCCCATGGTGTGCAGCTCCAGCAGCTCGCGCGCGTAGTTTTCGTTGATGCGGCCCGCCGCATTGCTGGCGTTGTCCAGGTAGCGCAGCATGGCCGGGTGGCGCAGCGAGGCCTCCAGCAGGCTGCGGAAACTGCCCAGCGCATACGGGCGTATGGCCTGCTCCTCGTAGTCGCCCACCCAGGCGCGGATATCGGCCTTGCGCAGGCTGACGCTGAAATGGTTCATCCAGAACCAGGTCATCTGCTCTTGCAGCTGTGCCGGCGAGTACAGCGCGCGGATCACGAAGCGCTTCTGGGCATCGCTGCCCAGCTGGTTCAGCGTGCGCTGGTAGGCCTGCTGCCGCGCGGCCTTTTCATCGGCCGATGCGGCTTCCTGCACGGCCTTGCGCTGGTCGCCCAGCTCCAGCAGCACCTGGTCCATGGGGCGCTGGCTGATACCCAGCTCATCAATGCGCTGCTGCGCCTGCGCAGGCAGCGGCTGAGGCCCCGGCTGCAGTTGCCGGGCCAGCCAGGCCTTGAGGCCCAGGCGCTGCAGCTGCGCATCCTCGCTGTCGGTGGCGCCCCAGGTGACGCGGTCCAGCCATTGCTGGCGCTGCGCGGCGGTGAGCGGTGCCTCGGCCACTCCCTGTAGCGCGGCCGCTGCGGACGACGGCGGGGCCTGCAAGGGCGCACAGCCTGTGGCCAGGACGATGGCGGAGAAAGTGAGAGCGATGGCGAACGGCGAAGTGCGGCGCATGGTGTCTCGGTGGGTAGGGGGCATCCATTGGACGCCAGCATCCTCCACCCATGTGCTTCGCCCTGTAAAGCGCCGGTAGCAAAAAGTAAAAGGCAAAAAAAAGCGGAGTGTGAAGCACTCCGCTTTTTCTGAGGGACCCTGCCTTATTTGCTGGGCCGGCTCGCGCATTCAGCGCACTGTCCGTACAGGGCCATCGAATGGTCCTGGATCACCCAGCCCTTGGCCTTGGCGATCAGGTTCTGGCGCTTTTCGATATCGGGATCGTAGAACTCCTCGACCTTGCCGCAGCTGGTGCAGACAAAGTGGTCGTGGTGCTGGCCTTCATTGAGCTCGTAGACGGCCTTGCCGCTCTCGAAATTGCTGCGGATGAGGATGCCTGCCTGCTCGAACTGCGTGAGCACGCGGTAGACCGTGGCCAGGCCGATGTCCGAACGCTCGTCCAGCAGCACGCGGAACACGTCTTCGGCCGTCATGTGGCGTTGCGCACCCGTCTGGAAGATCTCCAGGATCTTCAGGCGGGGCAGCGTGGCCTTCAGGCCGGTACTCTTGAGTTCGTCGATGTTCTTCATGTCTGGGTCTTTGGCAGAGACTGCCCGCTGGGCTGCCACCACGGCAGGTGCGGGACGGCGAACAAAATGGCCCTGGTGCCAGGGGCGTCGCATGATCGCAAGCCCCGGGGACCAGCCGCTACAATGATCCACGATCATATCCCTATGCTGATACCAATGCATGTTCAAGCCCGTTGCCGCGCCAGTGCGGCCCTGATGCTGTTGATCGGGGTGGCGCTGGCAGGCTGCAGCAGCCTCGATGGCGCCGCGCACCGAGTCGCCAATGTCGTCACTCCCTACAAGGTCGAGGTCGTCCAAGGCAACTTCGTCTCCCGCGAACAGGTCGAGGCCCTGCAGCCCGGCATGAGCCGCCAGCAGGTGCGTGACATCCTCGGCACGCCGCTGGTCACCAGCGTATTCCACGCCGACCGCTGGGAATATGTGTTCACCATCAAGCGTCCCGGCGTCGATTCCCAGGTGCGCAAGCTGACCGTCTTCTTCAACGGCGACCTGTTCGCCCGCTCCGAAGGCGACGAGATGCCCACCGAGGCCGAATTCGTCGCCAGCCTGGGCTCCAAGAAGAAGCTGGGCAAGATTCCTCAGCTGGAAGCCAGCGAGGAGCAACTGTCCAAGTTCCCCGCTGCCAAGCCGGTCGAAGAGCCCGTGGCCGCCGAGCCGCCGCCCGCGGCGGCCAGCTATCCGCCACTGGAGCCCGGCGCCCGCTGATATCGCCGCCCGCGCGCCGCAAGGCATGCGGGCGTTTTTCCGTGGATGGCGGCTGCCGCGGTGCCTGCCGTGCGCCCGGGCAGTCCACTTTCCACGCATTGAGCCTTTGCATCTCTTTCCCGACATGAACGCCACGACCGCCACTTCCTCCAGCAACAACCAGCGCCTGCGCGTGGCCGTGGCCGGCGCCTCCGGCCGCATGGGCCGCATGCTGATCGAGGCCATCGCGCAAAGCGATGACCTTGCGCTGACCGCCGCGCTGGACCGTCCCGACAGCCCTGCGCTGGGCACCGATCCCTCGGCCTTCCTGGGCCTGGCCAGCGGCATCGTCATCGAAAGCGATGTGCGCGCCGCGCTGTCCAAGGCCGACTGCCTGATCGACTTCACGCGCCCCGAGGGCACGTTGGAGCACCTGGCCATCTGCGCCGAACTGGGCGTCAGGCTGGTCATCGGCACCACGGGCTTCAGCGACGAGCAAAAGGCCCGCATCGCCGAGTACGCCCAGCGCACGGCCGTGGTGCTGTCGCCCAACATGAGCGTGGGCGTGAACGTGACCTTCAAGCTGCTGGAGATGGCGGCCAAGGCCCTGTCCAGCGGCTACGACATCGAGATCGTCGAGGCCCACCACCGCCACAAGGTGGATGCGCCTTCGGGCACCGCCCTCAAGATGGGCGAGGTCATCGCCGAAGCCCAGGGCACGAAGCTGGCCGACCGCGCCGTCTACGAGCGCTTCGGCCACACCGGTGCGCGCGAGGACAACACCATCGGCTTTGCCACCGTGCGCGGTGGCGACATCATCGGCGACCACACGGTGCTGTTTGCGGGCACGGGCGAGCGCATCGAGATCTCGCACAAGTCCAGCAGCCGTGCCGGCTATGCCCAGGGCAGCCTGCGTGCCGCGCGCTTCCTGGCGGGCAAGACCAGCGGCCAGTACGACATGTACGCCGTATTGGGCCTGTGACGAGGCTCGCAGCACGGGCAAGGTAAGACCATGAGCGGTCCACTCTGGCTCTGGTGGCAGCAAGGCGATGCCGTCGCGCGCGGCACGGCGCTGCTGCTGCTGGCGCTGTCGGTGGCCAGCTGGGTGGTCATCGTCTGGAAGGTCTGGTTCATGGCCGCCAGCCGGCGCCGCGTTCCCCAGGCCATTGCGGCCTTCTGGAGCGCGCCGGACCTGGCCTCGGGCCAGGCCCGCATGGGCGAGGGGGATCGCCAGCAACTGGTGGCACCCATGGCCGAGGCCGTGACACAGGCGCTGGCGCCCATGGGCAGCGGCCTGGCGCTTGCGGGACGCGCGGCGCATTCCGTCCGCCTGACGCGGGGGCTTCGCCAGGCGCTGCAATCGGCCAGCCACCAGCTGCAATGGGGCCAGACCCTGTTGGCCACGGTGGGCGCCACGGCACCTTTTGTCGGCCTGCTGGGCACCGTCTGGGGCATTCACCACGCGCTGGCCACGCTGGCGGGCAGCGGGCAGATCGGCATCGAACAACTGGCCGGCCCGGTGGGCGAGGCCCTGGTGATGACGGCGGCCGGACTGGCCGTGGCCCTGCCGGCCGTGCTGGCCTACAACCTGCTGGGCCGGGCCGCGGCCCAGATGGAGGCCATGCTGGAAGGCTTTGCCCATGACCTGCAGGCCCTGTTCGGCACCCAGCCGGCCGAGCAGGCGCCGCACGATGACGGCATGGCCGTCGCCGGCCTGCCGGCCGGCCCCATGGAAGCGCCCTGACGGGGCGGCTCGCCAGGAGCACACATGGCCTTTGGACGACTGAGCGGCAAGGAAAGCTCCTCCCAGCCCATGCACGCCATCAACGTCACCCCGCTGGTGGATGTGATGCTGGTGCTCGTCGTCATCTTCATCCTCGCGGCACCCATGCTGGCCGCCTCGCTGCGCGTGCAATTGCCCCAGGCCCAGGGCACCCAGCCCATGGCCGCCGCGGGCGAGGACGATGCGCTGCTGCTGGAGGTCGATGCGAAGGGTGCGCTCTGGATGCAGGGCCAGCCCGCCACGGCGGATGCGCTGCGTGAGCGCCTCGCTCAGCTCGGCGCGCGCAACCCCCAGGCAGAACTGCAACTGCGTGCCGACCAGGCCGTGCCCTATGGCCGTGTGGCCGAACTCATGGGCTGGGCCCACGCGGCAGGGCTGACGCGCATAGGCTTCGTGGCCGAGCCGGCGCGAAACCAGGATGGAAAACCCGCAGCCGTCCTGGGTCCCACCGGCGCCGGGCGCTGAAGCGATCAGGCGCTCAAGCGCTCAAGCGCCGCCGGGCCTGTGCCCGCGAACCTAGTCCTGTCCTTCGGGCCAGCGCTCGTTGCCCGCCAGCCGCAGATGCTGGCCATGGTCCGAGGAACGCTGGTACAGACTGAGCCCGAACAGCGGCAGCATGCCGATCAGGTGATCGAAGATCGCGCCCTGTATGGCCTCGTACTCCACCCAGACCGTGGTGCTGGTGTAGCAAAACAGCTCCAGCGGCACGCCCATGGGCGAAGGCTCCATGGTGCGCACCAGCAGGAACATGTTCGGCGTCTTGTGGATGTGCGGATGGCGCAGCAGGTAGGCGTATGCATAGGCCTTGAACGCGGCCAGATTGCTCAGATGCTGCGCTGCCATCTCGCTGCCCGCCGGCGCATCGGCCATGCGCAGGCCGCCATCACTGCTCCAATAGTCCTTGAGGGGCTCGAGCAATGACAATTTCTGCCGCTGCTCTGCCGTCAGCAGGCGGATGGTGTGGGCGTCTATGTGCAGCGAGCGGCGGATGCGGCGCCCGCCCGACTCGAACATGCCGCGCCAGTTCTTGTAGCTGTCGCTCATCAGCCGCCAGGTCGGAATGGTGGTGATGGTCTTGTCCCAGTTCTGCACCTTGACCGTGTGCAGCGCGATGTCGATCACGAAGCCGTCGGCGCCGACCTGGGGCATCTCGATCCAGTCGCCCACGCGCAGCATGTCGTTGGAGCCCAGCTGCACGCCGGCCACGAAGGACATGATGGTGTCCTTGAAGATCAGCATCAGCACGGCCGAGGCCGCGCCCAGGCCGGACAGCAGCAGCAGCGGCGAGCGGTCCACCAGGGTGGCGACGATGAGCACGATGGCGATCAGGAACACCAGCAGCTTGCCCAGCTGCACATAGCTCTTGATCGAGTGCGCCTGCGTGGCCTTGCGCTCTTCCTTGAGGTCGTGCGCCTCGTTCATGGCATTGAGCAGGGCGCTGATCACGCGGGCCACGTGGTAGATGGTGCAGGCGATGGCCAGGTTCAGGATCAGGGTGGCCCACTGCGGCTGCAGCTGCGGTATGGCCTGCACGCCGGACTGCATGACCAGCGAAGGCACGGCCTTGGCCAGCCGCTGCAGCACGCTGTCGTGCAGCAGCACCTGGGCCCACTCCATCTCCACCAGCGTGCTGCGCATGCGCGGCAGCACGCGCAACAGCAGCCATTGCACGACAAAACCCGCGGAGCGGGCCAGCAGCACCAGCGCGCACAGCGCAGCCAGGGCCTGCATGACGGGATCCCAGCCGGAAATCAAAGACCAGTTCAGCAAGAGAAAACTCCAGGGCGCGGAAAAACCTGCCGCGCGATGGCGGCATGCCCGGGGTGTCCGTATCCGTTCCTGCGCAAGTCCGGGCTGGCGATGGCGGAACGTCTGCGGCGCACTGCCACAGAGGGTGCCAAGCATACGCAGCGCGGCTTTTCCCCGCGCGGCGGCCGGGCAACCGGGTGCCGATGGCGCAGTACCGCCTGCGGGCTTGTGGGCTGCTTGCGGCACCGGCGGGCCGGGGCCCTAAAATCGTCGGTTGATTCCGGCCATCCGGCTCGTCCGGCCACCTTGTCCGGCCCTTGGGGCCGCAGCACCATGCAAGAGAAATACAACCACATCGACGTTGAGCGCGCAGCGCAAGACCACTGGTCCGCCCGCGACGCCTACCGCGTGACCGAAGACCAGGCCAAGCCCAAGTTCTACGCCTGCTCCATGCTGCCCTACCCCAGCGGCAAGCTGCACATGGGCCATGTGCGCAACTACACCATCAACGACATGCTGGCGCGCCAGCTGCGCATGAAGGGCTACAACGTCCTCATGCCCATGGGCTGGGATGCCTTCGGCCTGCCGGCCGAGAACGCGGCGCTCAAGAACAAGGTGCCGCCTGCGCAGTGGACCTACGACAACATCGCCTACATGAAAAAGCAGATGCAGGCGATGGGTCTGGCCATCGACTGGAGCCGCGAAGTGGCCACCTGCGATCCCGACTACTACAAGTGGAACCAGTGGCTGTTCCTGCAGATGCTGGAAAAGGGCATTGCCTACCGCAAGACCCAGATCGTGAACTGGGACCCAGTGGACCAGACCGTGCTGGCCAACGAGCAGGTCATCGACGGCCGCGGCTGGCGCACGGGCGCGCCGGTCGAAAAGCGCGAAATCCCCGGCTACTACCTGAAGATCACCGACTACGCCCAGGAGCTGCTGGACCATGTCCAGGTGGGCGGCGACAAGGCCACGCTGACCGGCTGGCCTGAAAAAGTGCGCCTGATGCAGGAAAACTGGATCGGCAAGAGCGCGGGCGTGCGCTTTGCGTTCACCCACGACATCCGTGGCGCCGACGGCCAGCCCATCCAGGACGGGCGCCTGTATGTGTTCACCACGCGCGCCGACACCATCATGGGCGTGACCTTCTGCGCCGTGGCGCCCGAGCACCCGCTGGCCCAGCATGCCGCGGCATCGCAGCCCAAGCTCGCGGCCTTCATCGAAGAATGCAAGAAGGGCGGCACCACCGAGGCCGAACTCGCGCTCAAGGAAAAGGAAGGACTGCCCACGGGCCTGTTCGTCACCCATCCGCTGACGGGTGCCCAGGTCGAGGTCTGGGTCGGCAACTACGTGCTCATGAGCTACGGCGACGGCGCCGTCATGGGCGTGCCCGCGCATGACGAGCGCGACTTCGCCTTTGCGAAGAAGTACGGCATCGCCATCCGCCAGGTCATCGCGGTCGAAGGCGAGACCTTCAGCACCGAGGCATGGGCCGACTGGTACGGCGACAAGCAGCGCGCTGTCTGCATCGAATCCGGCGAACTCGACGGCCTGCCCCATGTGGCGGCCGTGGACAAGGTGGCCGAACTGCTGGCCGCCAAGGGCCTTGGCGAGAAGAAAACCACCTGGCGCCTGCGCGACTGGGGCGTGAGCCGCCAGCGCTACTGGGGCACGCCGATTCCCATCATCCACTGCGAGGACTGCGGCGCCCAGCCCGTGCCTGCCAAGGACCTGCCCGTGGTCCTGCCCCAGGACCTGGTGCCCGATGGCTCGGGCAACCCCCTGGTCAAGAGCGAAGCCTTCCACGCCGGCGTGGTCTGCCCCTGCTGCGGCAAGAGCGCGCGCCGCGAGACCGACACCATGGACACCTTCGTGGACTCGTCCTGGTACTTCATGCGCTATTGCGACGCCAGGAACAGCGAGCAGATGGTGGGCAAGGGCACGGACTACTGGATGCGGGACCAGCATGCCGCCACCGGCGGCAGCGGCATGGACCAGTACATCGGCGGCATCGAGCACGCCATCCTGCACCTGCTGTACGCGCGCTTCTGGACCAAGGTCATGCGCGACCTGGGCCTGGTCAAGGTCGATGAGCCCTTCACCAAGCTGCTGACCCAGGGCATGGTGCTCAACCACATCTACAGCCGCCGCACGGCCAAGGGTGCCAAGGAGTACTTCTGGCCCAAGGATGTCGAGCATGTGTTCGACGAGACCGGCAAGATCGTGGGCGCCAGGCTCAAGGCCGAGGTGGACAGCGCCGACGGCCTGCTGCCCGTGGGCACGGACATCGACTACGAGGGCGTGGGCACCATGTCCAAGTCCAAGAACAACGGCATCGATCCGCAGGAGCTGATCGAGAAGTACGGCGCCGACACCGCGCGCCTGTACACCATGTTCACCGCGCCGCCCGAGCTGACGCTGGAGTGGAACGATGCCGCCGTCGAAGGCAGCTACCGCTTCCTGCGCCGCGTCTACAACTTCGGCGCCAAACTGTCGCAGATGGACATGGCCGGCGCCGTGCAGAGCGTGGCCGGCGCCAAGTCGCTGGACGACGTGGCATTCGGCAAGGCCGCCAAGGCGCTGCGCCTGGAGATCCACACCGTGCTCAAGCAGGTGGAGTACGACTACCAGCGCATGCAGTACAACACCGTGGTCTCGGGCGCCATGAAGATGATCAACGCGCTGGAGGACTTCAAGTCCCACGACGACGCGGGCGCCCAGGTGGCGCTGATCGAAGGCTTCGGCATCCTGCTGCGCGTGCTCTACCCGGCAACGCCCCACCTGGCCCATGTGCTGTGGAGCGAACTGGGCTACGCCGCCCACCTGGGCGATGTGCTGGACGCGCCCTGGCCCCAGGTCGATCCCCTGGCCCTGGTGCAGGACGAGATCTCTCTGGTGCTGCAGGTCAATGGCAAGCTGCGCGGGGCCATCCTCGTGTCCTCGACGGCCGACAAGGCCGAGATCGAGCGCATTGCCCTGGCCAACGAGGAATGCCAGAAGTTCACCAATGGCGCGGCGCCCAAGAAGGTGATCGTGGTGCCGGGCCGCCTGGTCAACGTCGTGGTCTAGGCCATGGCATGCCCCCTGAGGCGCTGCGCGCCTTCCCCCTCTCGCTTCGCGGGGGGGACGACACCCTCGCTGCGGGGCGGCCCTTGCTCGGTGTCCCTCGCTTTGGGCGCGACCGTTGCAAGGGCTGTGAGTGGCGCAAGCGCCTTGGAGAACTGATATGCAAAAACGTACCCTGCTCACCGCCCTGGCCCTGGCTCCGCTGCTGGGGGCCTGCGGCTTTCGCCTGCGGGGGGTGCCGACCTTCGTTTTCCGCTCGCTCTACATCCAGGCGGGCCGGGGCTCTCCGGTGGCGCGGGAGCTGTCGCGCAACCTGGCCAGTGCCAGCGACAAGCTGACCGTGCTGCGCGATCCGGCATCGCCCGACGATGCGGATGCGATCTTCCAGATCATCAGCGAGCGGCAGGAGCGGGTCATCGTCGGCATGAACGCGCTGGGCCAGGTGCGCGAGCTGCAGCTGCGCCTGCGCGTGCGCTTCAAGCTGCGCACGCCCAATGGAGACGAGCCGATCCCCGAGACCGAGATCCTGCAGCAGCGCGACGTGACGTACAACGAAACCAATGCGCTGTCCAAGGAGGCCGAGGAGGCCATGCTCTACAAGGACATGCGTACCGACATCGTCCAGCAGTTGCTGCGCCGCCTGTCGGCCGTCAAGAGCCTGACCTGAGCCCCATGCAGCTTGCCCTGAACCAGCTCGGCGGCCATCTGGCCAAGGGATTGCGCTCGCTCTACGTGCTGCACGGCGACGAGCCGCTGCAGCAGCAGGAGGCTGCCGACGCCATCCGTGCCGCCGCGCGCGCCGCGGGCTACACCGAGCGCAGCAGCTACACCGTGGCCGGCGCCCATTTCGACTGGAGTGCCGTGCTGGCGGCCGGTGGTTCGCTGTCGCTGTTTGCCGATCGGCAGATCATCGAGATCCGCATTCCCTCGGGCAAGCCCGGCAAGGACGGCGGCGCCGCGCTGCAGCAGATCGCCGAGGCGGCGCGCGGCAATGACAGCACGCTCACCCTGGTCATGCTGCCGCGCCTGGACAAGGCCACCAGGACCGGCGCCTGGTTCAGCGCGCTGGAAGCCCAGGGCATGACGCTGCAGATCGATCCCATAGAGCGCGGCCAGCTGCCGGCCTGGATTGCCCAGCGCCTGGCAGCCCAGGGCCAGCGCGTGGCCCCCGGCGAGGAAGGCCAGCGCACGCTGCAGTTCTTTGCCGACCGCGTCGAGGGCAACCTGCTGGCCGCACACCAGGAGATCCAGAAACTGGCCCTGCTGCACCCCGCCGGCGAGCTGAGCCAGGCGCAGGTGGAGCAGGCAGTGCTCAATGTGGCGCGCTACGACGTGTTCAAGCTGTCCGAGGCCGTGCTGTCCGGCCAGTTGGCGCGCGTCTCGCGCATGCTCGACGGCCTGCAGGCCGAGGGCACGGCCGAGGTGCTGGTGCATTGGACCCTGGCCGAGGACATCCGCTCCATCTGCCGCGTCAAGGACGCCATGGCCGCAGGTCAGCCCCTGCCCATGGCCCTGCGCGCCCAGCGCGTCTGGGGCGTCAAGGAGCGTTTGTTCGAGCGCCTGCTGCCGCGCATCACCGACGCCCAGGCCGCGCGCCTGCTGCAATCGGCCCACGCGGTGGACGGCATCGTCAAGGGCCTGGCCTTCGAGGGCTGGCCCCGCGACGGCTGGCAAGCCCTGCGCCGCCTGGCCATGGACCTGGCCCAGGCCGGCGCCAAGGGCTGACGTACCCCGTTCCTAGCTCGTCTTTTCCAGCTGCGCCTGGGCCTTGGTGGCCCAGGTCTCGAGGTTGTCCAGCAGGTCCTTCTGGCTGAAGGAGCAGCTTTCCTCGCTGAACAGCGCGCTGGACTCCAATCGGTCCAGCAGATTGAGCAGCACTTCGCCGTAGCGCGGCGGCAGGGCCTGCAGCAACTCCGAGGAAGCCCTGGCCTGCTGCCCGAGCACGGCGGCCGGCAGCTGCTGCTGTGCCAGTTGGGCGAAGCCCGCGCGCAACTGTGCGAGTTGCTGGGCGGCGAGAAGAGTGTCGTGGCTGGTGGACATGGCGGGAAAACCTCTGCGTACTGGGCAGCAGTGTAGGGTGGCCGCGACATCCTGCCGGCCGCCGGAACGCGGGGTTTGCCCTCTGGTGGCCGTGCGAGGACGCATCCCAGCCGCATCCCAGCCGCATGTTGGCGCGGGGCATGCCCGCTCTCGGTGCGCAAATGGGCGCAACTCGGCGAGAATCTCGGAATGAACGCGCTCAATATCGTCGAATACACCCACAACCTGGGCGTTCAGGCCAAAGTGGCCTCCGCCCAGATGGCCCGAGCCTCGGCTGCCGTCAAAAGCCGCGCCCTGCTGGCGCTGGCGCGCCTGCTGCGGGAGAACGTGGAGCCGTTGCAGACCGACAACGCCCGTGACCTCGAACGCGCCGTGGCCAACGGCCTGTCCGCTCCCATGGTGGACCGCCTGCGCCTGACGCCCAAGGTGCTGGAAACCTGTGCCCAGGGATGTGAGCAGCTGGCCTCCATGGCCGATGTGATCGGCGAGATCATCGGCATGAAGCAAATGCCCAGCGGCATCCGCGTAGGCCAGATGCGTGTGCCGATCGGCGTGTTCGGCATGATCTACGAAAGCCGCCCCAACGTGACCATCGAGGCGGCCAGCCTCAGCATCAAGAGCGGCAACGCCTGCATCCTGCGCGGCGGCTCCGAGGCCATCGACTCCAACAAGGCGCTGGCTGCCCTCGTCGCCAGGGCGCTGGCCGAAGCCGGCCTGCCCGAGCACGGCGTGCAGCTGGTGCAGACCACGGACCGCGAGGCCGTGGGCCAGCTCATCGCCATGCCCGACTACGTGGACGTCATCATCCCGCGCGGCGGCAAGGGCCTGATCGAGCGCATCAGCCGCGAGGCCAAGGTGCCCGTCATCAAGCACCTGGACGGCAATTGCCACACCTATGTCGATGATCCCTGCGACATCGCCATGGCCGTCAAGGTGGCCGACAACGCCAAGACCAACAAGTACAGCCCCTGCAATGCCAGTGAAAGCCTGCTGGTGGCGCGCGGCGTGGCCGCCGAATTCCTGCCGAAGATCGGCGCCATCTACGCCGCCAAGGGGGTCGAGATGCGCGGCTGCCCCGAATCGCTGGCCATCCTGAAGTCTGTGGCCGGTGCTCAACTGGCCGAGGCCACCGAGCAGGACTGGAGCGAGGAATATCTGGCGCCCATCATCAGCGTCAAGATCGTGTCCGGCGTGGACGAGGCCATCGCCCACATCAACCGCTACTCCAGCCACCACACGGACGCCATCCTGACGCGCGACCATATGCACGCCCAGCGCTTTCTGCGCGAAGTGGACTCGGCCAGCGTCATGGTCAATGCCAGCACGCGCTTTGCCGATGGCTTCGAGTACGGCCTGGGCGCGGAAATCGGCATCAGCACCGACAAGTTCCATGCGCGCGGTCCTGTGGGCATCGAAGGCCTGACCTCGCTCAAATACGTGGTGCTGGGTGAAGGCGAAGTCCGCACCTGACCGAGCCGTGCTGCGCGCCGGAATGCCCCGCGCCGGCACCGCAGCACTGCAATGAATCCATGAAAATCATCATTCTTGGCGCCGGCCGTGTGGGCTACAGCGTGGCAGAAAGCCTGGTGTCCGAACGCAACGACATCACGGTGATCGACACCGACGCACGGCGCCTGCGCGAGCTGGAGTCGCGCTTCGACCTGCGTGGCGTCGTGGGCAGCGGCATCGATCCCCATGTGCTGGCCGAGGCCGGCGCCAAGGACACGGACCTGCTGATCGCCTGCGCCGCGCTCGACGAAACCAACCTTGTGTGCTGCAAGCTGGCCCAGGTCCTGTTCGAGATTCCCACACGCATCGCGCGCGTGCGCTCCTCGGGCTTTGGCGAGGACGAGGCGCTGCTGGGCAAGGAAGGCTTTGGCGTCGACCGCATCATCTGCCCCGAGGAATCGCTGACCAACTACATCAGCAAGCTCATCGAGTTTCCCGAAGCCATGCAGACGCGG
>NZ_JTKZ01000108.1:0-11678 GCF_000799035.1 Delftia sp. ZNC0008 | reverse complement strand
CGCCCGAGGTGCGCTGGTTCCGCGCCGTGGTGCCGCCCGAGGCGCTGGCGCCCACGCCGCAGGGCGCGCGCCTGTATATCCCGCGCTGGCAGACGGTGGGCACGGTGGCGGTCTATGTGGACGGGGCGCTGGCCTGGCAGACGCGCGGCAGCCGGGTGTGGAACAGTTTCAACCGGCCGGTGTGGCTGGACCTGGGCGGGCTGGCGCAGCCGGGCAGGCCGCTGCAAATGCATGTGCGCATGGCCAGCCAGCAGGGCGTGGGCGGGGCGCTGTCCAGCCTGTGGGCGGGGCCGGCCGAGTCGCTGCGCCTGTCCTGGCGGCTGCGCAGCCTGCTCCAGGCCGATCTGGTGGTCTATACGGCGGGCTCCTACCTGGTGCTGGGCCTGTTCGCGCTGGCGCTGTGGACGCTGCAGCGGCGGCGCGGGGATGTGGTGTTCCTGCTGTTCTTCCTGATGTCGCTGTGCCAGTTGCTGGGCTCGCTGCAGTTCATGGTGGACGGCGAGGGGCTGGCCCTGTCGGACGGCTGGTTCTCCTGGCTGACGCTGGCCGGCCTCATGGGCGCCACGGTGGCGGCCTTCCATTTTCTGTGCCTGATGCAGCGCAGGCGCCGGCCATGGCTGGGCCGGGTGCTGCAGGGCTATGTGGGCACGGTGCTGCTGGTGGCGGTGCCGCTGTGGGGGCCGGCGCACGAGACCATCCTGCCGCTGCTGCGGCTGCTGATGGTGCCGCCGGAGATCCTGGTGCTGTGCATGGCCGTGGCGGGCGCCTGGCGCATGCGCGATGGCGGCAGCACCATGCTGGCCGTGTGGATGCTGCTGTCGTTTCCCATCGGCTTCCATGACCTGGCGCTGCAAAGCTACCTGATCAGCATAGAGAGCATCTACCTCACGCCCTATGTGTACCTGGGGCTGTTCACGCTGTTCCTGCTGGTGGCCTACCGGCGCTACAACGGTGCGCTTGCCGTGGCCGAGAACGCCAACCTGCATCTGGCGGAACGGCTCAAGGCCCAGGAGGCGGAGCTGGCCCAGGCCCATGAGCGCCTGCTGGCCGTGGAGCGCGAGCAGACGCTGATGCAGGAGCGCCAGCGCCTGATGCGCGAGATGCACGACGGCGTGGGCTCTTCGCTGATGAGCGCGCTGCGCGTGGTGGAGTTCAACCAGGCCGGCACGGTGGACCTGGTGCAGCTGCTGCAGGAGTGCATCGATGACCTGAAGCTGTCCATCGACTCGCTGGAGCCGCTGGACTGCGACCTGCTGGCGCTGCTGGCCGGGCTGCGCTACCGGCTGGGGCCGCGCCTGGAGGGGGCGGGGCTGCGGCTGCACTGGGAGGTGAGCGACCTGCCCGCGCTGCCCTGGCTGGATGCGCAGGCCGCCCTGCATGTGCTGCGCATCCTGCAGGAGGTGCTGACCAACATCATCAAGCACAGCGGCGCGCGCGAGATTACGGTGCGCACGGCCCAGGCCCCCCTGGACGGCCGGGCCGGCGTGCAGGTGCTGGTGGAGGACGACGGCCACCCCTTCGACCGCGCCCAGGCACCCACCGAGGGCCGCAAGGGACTGGCGAACATGCGCACGCGTGCGCTGGCGCTGCAGGCGCGGCTGGACTGGGCGCCGCTGGCCGGCGGCAATCGCTTCACGCTGTGGATGCCGCTGGAGCGGGCGGGGCCCTAGCCCTGCGCCGTGCGCGCCATGTAGCGCTTGCGCCAGAAGAACATGGTCAGGCCCACGGCAATCGCCATCATCGAGCCCATGGCCCACCAGAAGCCGTCCTGCTTGTGCACCAGGGGGATGAACTCGAAGTTCATGCCGAAGATGCCGGCAATCAGGTTCAGCGGCAGGAAGACGGCCGTCAGCGCGGTGAGCGTGCGCATGATGTCGTTGGTGCGGTTGCTCTGCACCGAAAAATGCATCTGCACCACGGTCTCGGTGCTTTGCTCCAGCCGCCGCACATGGTGGACCACGCGCTCTATGTGTTCCAGCACGTCGCGGCTGCGCACCTTGAGCAGGTCCAGCTCGCGCAGCGCCGCCGCGCCCTCGGGAGGCGCCCAGGTCTCCAGCGCGTCCGTCCAGTCCTGCACGGCGGCGCGCTGGTCTTCGCAGACTTCGTCCAGCTCATGCAGGGCCAGCCGTGCGTCCAGCAGCGCCCCCCAGTTGGCAAAGCGCGTGCGCGGGCGCAGCAGCTCGGTCTGCCAGTGGTCCAGCTGGCGAGACAGTTCGCGGCGCAGGTCCAGGAAGCCGTCCACGATGAGGTTGACCACGCGCAGCATGAGGTCGGCCGGGCTGGCCGGCAGCCGCGTGCCGGATGTGGGGTTCAGCCGTCCCTCGCGCAGATCGCTGGGCATGGCGGCCAGCAGCCGCGCGGCATAGGCGTCGCGCACGGTGCAGTCGTCGGGGTGCACGGACAGCAGCACCTGGTCGAACATGGCAAAGCCCACGGGGCTGGTGTCGATGTTGCGCAGCACGGGCGGGCCTGTGCGGCGCACGGGAGGCGAGGGGGGCGCCGCCTGCGCCGCAGGCGAAGAGGCCGTGCCGGCCTGCGGGGCGGTACGTGCCTGCCCGCTGGCCAGGCGGCGAAAGACCAGCAGGTCGTACTGCGAGGTGTAGTCGTAGCGCGATGGCAGCTGGGCGTTGAGCAGGTCCGAGACATGCAGGTCCACCAGCTGCTGGCCCGACAGCAGCTGCAGCGTGCGCTGCACGTCGGCCAGCCGCTCCTGCAAGGTGGCGCGGGTGCAGGAGATCCACAGGAAGCCCTGCGCGGGCGCCTGCCCGGGCAGGTCGGCCAGTTCGGTGGCGCCGCCCGGCTGCAGGTGGAAGATGCGCATGCTCCTGGCGTTCCCGGCTGGGGGAGCGGCTCCCGTGCCCGTGGGCGGCGTCACCGGCGGCATGCGTTCAGCCGCGCAGCTTGCGCGCGGCGTCGATGGCGAAGTAGGTCAGGATGCCGTCGGCACCCGCACGCTTGAAGGCCAGCAGCGATTCCATCATCACCTGGTCATGGTCCAGCCAGCCGTTGGCGGCGGCGGCCTTGAGCATGGCGTACTCGCCGCTGACCTGGTAGGCGAAGGTGGGCACGCCGAATTCGTCCTTGACGCGGCGCACCACGTCCAGGTACGGCATGCCGGGCTTGACCATGACCATGTCCGCACCCTCGGCCAGGTCCTGGGCGACTTCGCGCAGGGCCTCGTCGGTGTTGGCGGGGTCCATCTGGTAGACGTTCTTGTCGGCCTTGCCCAGCGCGCCGCGCGTGCCCACGGCATCGCGGAACGGGCCGTAGAAGGCGCTGGCGTACTTGGCGCTGTAGGCCATGATGCGGGTGTGGATGTGGCCGTGGGCCTCCAGCGCCTCGCGGATGGCGCCGATACGGCCGTCCATCATGTCGCTGGGCGCCACCATGTCCACGCCGGCCTCGGCATGGGTGAGGGCCTGGCCCACCAGGACCTGCACGGTCTCGTCGTTGATGATGTAGCCGGAATCGTCGAGGATGCCGTCCTGGCCGTGGCTGGTGTAGGGGTCCAGGGCCACATCGGTCATCACGCCCAGTTGCGGGAACTCCTTCTTGAGCGCCCGCACCACGCGCGGGATCAGGCCGTCGGGGTTGAGCGCCTCCTTGCCGTCGGGCGTCTTCAGCGAGGTCTCGATGGCGGGGAACAGCGCCAGGAACGGGATCTCCAGCTGCACGCACTGCTCTGCCACGGGCAGCAGCAGGTCCAGGCTCAGGCGGTCCACGCCGGGCATGGAGGGCACGGCCTCGCGCTGGTTCGTGCCTTCGTGCACGAACACGGGGTAGATGAAGTCATGGGCCGTGAGCACGTTCTCGCGCACCATATTGCGCGTGAAGGCATCGCGGCGCAGGCGGCGGGGGCGGTTGTGCGGGAAGGGGGTGGGGCTGGACAGATGCATGCCGAAAATTGTGCCCCATTCCCGCCGCAGGCCCCGCAACCCCGGCGACGACGCCGGCACGCGGGACTCGGCTTTTGCGCCTGCGCAGCCTGGCGCACCCCTGTACGCACGTACACTGCCCGCATGCTGTGGGTCAAAGCCTTTCATATCGTTTTCGTGGCAAGCTGGTTCGCGGGCCTGTTCTATCTGCCTCGCATCTTCGTCAATGTGGCCATGGTCACGCCCGGCTCGGTGGCCGAGCGCGAGCGCCTGCTGCTCATGGCACGCAAGCTGCTGCGCTTCACCACGCTGCTGGCCGTGCCCGCATTGGGCCTGGGCCTGTGGCTGTACCTGGGCTACGGCATCGGCAAGGGGCCGGGCAACGGCTGGATGCATGCCAAACTGGCCGGCGTGCTGCTGGTCATCGGCTACCACCATGCCTGCGGGCGCCTGCTGCGCAAGCTGATCGACAACCGGGACCAGCACAGCCACCGCTGGTTCCGCTTCTTCAACGAGGTGCCGGTGCTGCTGCTGGCGGCCATCGTCATCCTGGTGGTCGTCAAACCTTTCTGAGAAACCGTTCCAACGAAGAGGGAGGCAGGGCGTGGTGCAAAAGACTTCGGCCTGGCCGCTGGCACTGGTCTATGCGGTGCTCATCGTTTTCGCCAGCCTGTTTCCCTTCGATGGCTGGCGTGCCCAGGGCATTGATCCGCTGGTCTTCCTGACGGCAAAGATCCCGCCGCCGTACTGGACCTGGTTCGACGTCAATACCAATATCGTCGGCTACGCGCCGCTGGGCTTTTTCCTGGCGCTGGCCCTGGTGCGCAGCGGCAGCCCGCGCGCGGCCGTGCCGCTGGCGGCGCTGGCAGGCACCCTGCTGTCGCTGTCCATGGAGTTCCTGCAGATCTACCTGCCGCGGCGCGTTCCCTCCAACCTGGATCTGGTGCTCAATGCGGGCGGCACCTTGTTGGGCGCGCTGATGGCGCTGCTGCTGGAGCGCCTGGGCGCCCTGGCGCGCTGGAGCGCCTTTCGCACCCATTGGCTGGGCGAGGATGGCGGCGGCGCCATGGTGCTGCTGGCGCTGTGGCCCTGGGCGCTGCTCTTTCCCGCCGCCGTGCCCTTCGGTTTGGGCCAGGTGCTGGAGCGGCTGGAGCAGGGCCTGCTGGACCTGCTCGAAGGCACGCCCTTTCTCATGTGGCTTCCTCTGCGCGAGTCGGCCCTGACGCCGCTATCGCCCGTGACCGAGATGCTGTGCGTGATGCTGGGCCTGTGGGTGCCCTGCCTGCTGGCCTATTGCGTGATGCGCCACATGGGCCGGCGCGCCGTGCTGGCGGGCTCGGCCATCGTGATCGGCATCGCGGTCTCGGCGATGTCGGCCGCGCTGAGCTGGGGACCTGCCCATGCCTGGGAGTGGGTGGACCTGCCGGTGCGCATGGGCGTATGGGGGGGCGTGGGCCTGGCCATGGTGGCCCTGCCGCTGCCGCGCCGCGCCTGTGCAGCCCTGCTGATGCTGGTGCTGGTGCTGCAACTGAGCATCCTGAACCAGGCGCCCACCAGTGCCTATTTCTCCGAGACGCTGCAGGCCTGGGAGCAGGGGCGTTTCATCCGCTTCTACGGGCTGGGGCAGTGGCTGGGCTGGCTGTGGCCCTATGCCACCCTGGTCTACGTGCTGCTCAGGGTGGCGCGCCGCGATGCAGGGCCGCTGCCGCCTGCACCTTCAGCGCCCCCGGCGCCTTCGGGGCAGCAGACGCAGGCCTAGAATCCGCTGCATGAGCGAAAACCCACGTCCCGGGGCCGAAGGCGGCCAGCAAGGCGCAGGCAACTACTATGCGCGCCACATCTTCTTTTGCCTCAACGAGAGGCCTGGCGGCGAGGACTGCTGTGCGCTGCACGGCGCCAAGGCAGGCTTCGACCACTGCAAGAAGCAGGTCAAGCAGCTGGGCCTGGCCGGCAAGGGCCAGGTGCGCGTGAACAAGGCCGGCTGCCTGGACCGCTGCGCGGGCGGGCCCGTGGCCGTGGTCTACCCCGAAGGTACCTGGTACACCTTCGTGGACGAGACCGATATCGACGAGATCGTCGAGTCCCATCTCAAGAACGGCCAGCCCGTGGAGCGCCTGCTGCTGCCGCCCGACGTGGGCCGCTGAGCACCGGCTGGAACTTTGGGCCTTTCCGGGCATCAGTGCTTTGTCAGCTTGGACTGGCTGCTACTACTAGGATAGCGATTGTGAATGCGCAGACCGAACGTTTGACCCTGACCGGCCTTGCCGGGGCCGTGGAGGCCCTGCGCGACGCGCCGGCCGCCGATGCGACTGCGCGCGGCGTGGCCATCATCGCCCACCCCCATCCGCTGTTTGGCGGCACCATGGACAACAAGGTGGTGCAGACCCTGGCGCGGGCCTTCGTGCAGTGCGGCTACACGGCCGTACGCTTCAACTTCCGTGGCGTGGGTGCCAGTGCCGGCGAGCACGACGCAGGCATCGGCGAGGCCGAGGACATGCTGTCCGTGGTCCGCCAGGTCGCTCCCGAAGGGCCGATCGCGCTGGCGGGCTTTTCCTTCGGCGCCTTCGTCACCAGCCATGTGCTGGCGGGCCTGTGGAATGAAGGCCGGGTGGAAAAGGCTGTGCTGGTGGGCACGGCGGCCAGCCGTTTCTCGGTGGCCCCCGTGCCGCCCGAAGCCCATGACCGGACATTGGTGGTGCACGGCGAGGCCGATGACACGGTGCCGCTGTCGGCCGTCATGGACTGGGCGCGCCCGCAGATACTGCCTGTTACCGTCGTGCCCGGGGGCGGTCATTTCTTTCACGGACAATTGCCGCTGCTCAAGAGTCTCGTGGTCCGCCATTTGCGCTCACTTCCCTAGCGGCCCGCGCCGCTGCTCAATAGGCCCGCCCCAGCCGGCGGGCATCTTCCGCCTTTCCTGCTTTACCTGCCCTTTAGCGAGAGTTTTCCTCATGAAGCCCATTTCCTCCACGCTGCGAGTCCTGGCACTGGCAGCGGCCATGGCGCCGGCCCTGGCGCTGGCGCAGATCACCCCGCCCCAGCCGCCCGAGATCGCGGCGCGCAACTATCTGCTGGTCGATGTCACCGCCAACCAGGTGCTGGGTGCCAAGGACATCGATGCGCCCATCGAGCAGGCCTCGCTGACCAAGCTCATGACCGGCTACCTGGTCTTCGACGCACTGCGCGCCAAGAAGATCACGCTGGAGCAGCGCCTGCCCGTCAGCGAGCGCGCCTGGAAGATGCCGGGCTCGCGCATGTTCATCGACCCCAAGATGCAGGTGCCGGTGGATGACCTGATCAAGGGCATGATCGTGCAATCCGGCAACGACGCCACCATGGCCCTGGCCGAAGGCGTGGGCGGCTCGGCCGAGAACTTCGTGCGGCTCATGAACGAGCAGGCCAAGGCGCTGGGCATGAAGAACACCAGCTACAAGAACCCCGAAGGCCTGACCGAGCCCGGCCACCTGACCACGGCGCGTGACCTGTCCATCCTCGCGCAGCGCCTGATGCAGGACTTCCCCGAGTACATGCACTACTACTCGACCAAGAAGTACTTCTACCCGGGCACGCCGGCCTCCAACGGCACCAACCGCAACTCGCTGCTGTTCCGCGACCCGACCGTGGACGGCCTCAAGACCGGCCACACCGCTGCGGCCGGCTACTGCCTGGTGGCCACGGCCAAGCGCGATCTGCCCAACGTGGGCAGCCGCCGCCTGATCTCCATCGTGCTGGGCGCCGCCAGCGAGAACGCGCGCGCCAATGAAAGCCAGAAGCTGCTGAACTGGGGCTATGCGGCCTTCGACTCGGTCAAGCTGTTCGATGCCGAGCAGGCCGTGGCCACGCCCGAGGTCTGGAAGGGCAAGGCGGGCACCGTCAAGATCGGCCGCACCACGCCCATCGTGGTCACCGTGCCGGCCGGCAGTGGCGGCAAGCTGAGCACCGAAGTCGTGCGCCAGGACCCGCTGATCGCTCCGTTCACCAAGGGCCAGGCCATGGGCACGCTCAAGGTCAAGCTGGGGGCCGACACCGTGGCCGAAGTGCCGCTGGTGGCGCTGGAAGGCGTGGAGCAGGCTGGCTTCTTCGGCCGTGCCTGGGATGCGATCCGCCTCTGGATCAAGTAAGCCCCGCGCCTGTCGCGCAGGCCCTCGCGTACCGGCTTGAAGGGGGTGCAGTTGTGCGATCTCCTGCAAGCTGGTACAGTCGAGGGCTTTTCGGAATTTCCGAAGGGATTCACGTTTTCGCTTTTCGCAAGCAATTCACGTTTAGGGACGTTTATTAATGCCAACCATTAACCAACTCGTGCGTCAGGGCCGCACGGTCGAAGTTGTCAAATCCAAGAGCCCTGCTATGGAAAACTGCCCTCAGCGCCGCGGCGTGTGCACCCGTGTGTACACCACGACGCCCAAGAAGCCTAACTCCGCTCTGCGTAAGGTTGCCAAGGTGCGCCTGACCAACGGCTTCGAGGTCATCTCCTACATCGGTGGTGAAGGCCACAACCTGCAAGAGCACAGCGTTGTGCTGGTGCGCGGCGGCCGTGTGAAGGACTTGCCCGGTGTGCGTTACCACATCGTGCGTGGCTCCCTTGACCTGCAAGGCGTCAAGGACCGCAAGCAAGCCCGTTCCAAGTACGGCGCGAAGAAGCCCAAGGCCAAGTAAGCCCTGCGTTTTTTCGAAGAAGGTGCTGTATCCCGCGTGGCGCGAGATCCAGCGTAGTGACCCCAAACGCAAGTGTTTTGCGCGGGTCGAGTAAGTGGGAGTCCTGTTGGCTCTCGCGGTGTCTGAAAAGACGCCAACTGAAGCAAGATAGAGGTAAAAAATGCCACGTCGTCGCGAAGTCCCCAAACGTGAAATCCTGCCGGATCCCAAGTTCGGCAATGTCGAGCTGTCCAAGTTCATGAACGTGATCATGGAAGGCGGCAAGAAGGCGGTCGCAGAACGCATCATCTACGGTGCCCTGGACCTGATTCAAAAGAAGCACCCTGACAAAGACCCGCTGGAAGCCTTCATCGTTGCCATCAACAACGTGAAGCCCATGGTCGAAGTGAAGTCCCGCCGCGTCGGCGGTGCCAACTACCAGGTGCCCGTCGAAGTGCGTCCCGTGCGTCGCCTGGCCCTGTCCATGCGTTGGCTGAAGGAAGCTGCACGCAAGCGCGGCGAGAAGTCCATGGCCCAGCGCCTGGCCAACGAGCTGCTCGAGGCCACCGAAGGCCGTGGCGGCGCCATGAAGCGCCGTGACGAAGTGCACCGCATGGCCGAAGCCAACAAGGCGTTCAGCCACTTCCGCTTCTAAGAGCGCTTCGCTCCTGATCAGACGGGCCGCATGCATTTTTGCCTGCGGCCTTGTCTCGATTAGGAGCATCCCCAGATAAGACTGCTGTCCGTCTGCACCATGAGGCTGGAACGGGCAGAGACTCCCTCCATACGATCAATCAAGGATCCATCATGGCTCGCAAGACCCCCATCGAGCGCTACCGCAATATCGGTATCTCCGCCCACATCGACGCCGGCAAAACCACCACCACCGAACGTATCCTGTTCTACACCGGTGTGACCCACAAGCTGGGCGAAGTGCACGACGGCGCTGCTACGACCGACTGGATGGAGCAAGAGCAAGAGCGCGGCATCACCATCACTTCCGCTGCAGTGACCTGCTTCTGGAAGGGCATGGACCTGTCCTACCCCGAGCACCGTTTCAACATCATCGACACCCCCGGCCACGTGGACTTCACCATCGAGGTGGAGCGTTCCATGCGCGTGCTGGACGGCGCCTGCATGGTGTACTGCGCCGTGGGCGGCGTGCAGCCCCAGTCGGAAACCGTGTGGCGTCAGGCCAACAAGTACAAGGTGCCTCGTCTGGCCTTCGTGAACAAGATGGACCGTACCGGCGCCAACTTCTTCAAGGTCGTCGAGCAGATGAAGCTGCGCCTGAAGGCCAACCCCGTGCCCGTCGTGATCCCGATCGGTGCCGAAGAAAACTTCAAGGGCGTGGTCGACCTCGTCAAGATGAAGGCCATCATCTGGGACGAAGCCTCGCAAGGCATGAAGTTCGAATACCACGAAATCCCCGCCGAGCTGGTGGAGACCGCCAACAAGTGGCGTGAAAATCTCGTGGAAGCCGCTGCCGAAGCCAGCGAAGACCTGATGAACAAGTACCTGGAAGAAGGTACTCTGTCCGAAGAAGACGTGAAGGCCGGCCTGCGCGCTCGTACGCTGGCTACCGAAATCCAGCCCATGCTGTGCGGTACCGCCTTCAAGAACAAGGGTGTGCAGCGCATGCTGGACGCCGTGATCGACTACCTGCCGGCGCCTGTGGACATCCCTGACGTCACCGGTACCGATCCCGAAAACGAAGAAACCAAGCTCAGCCGCAAGGCAGACGACGGCGAAAAGTTCTCGGCCCTGGCCTTCAAGCTGATGACCGACCCGTTCGTCGGCCAGCTGACCTTCGTGCGCGTGTACTCGGGCGTCCTGACCAAGGGCGACACCGTGTTCAACTCGGTCAAGGGCAAGAAGGAGCGTATCGGCCGTATCGTGCAGATGATGGCCAACGAGCGCGTGGAAGTCGAAGAAATCCGCGCCGGCGACATCGCTGCCTGCGTGGGCCTGAAGGACGTGACCACCGGCGAAACGCTGTGCGCCGTCGAAGCTCCCATCGTGCTGGAACGCATGGTCTTCCCCGAGCCCGTGATTGCACAGGCCGTGGAGCCCAAGTCCAAGGCCGACCAGGAAAAGATGGGCATCGCCCTGTCGCGCCTGGCTGCTGAAGATCCGTCCTTCCGCGTGCGCACCGATGAAGAATCGGGCCAGACCATCATCGCCGGCATGGGCGAGCTGCACCTGGAAATCATCGTTGACCGCATGAAGCGCGAATTCAACGTGGAAGCCAACGTGGGCAAGCCCCAGGTGGCCTACCGCGAAACCATTCGCCAGAAGGTTACCGATGTGGACGGCAAGTTCGTTCGCCAGTCCGGCGGCAAGGGCCAGTACGGCCACGTCGTGCTGACCCTGGAACCCCAGGAAGCCGGCAAGGGCTTCGAGTTCGTCGACGAAATCAAGGGCGGTGTGGTTCCTCGCGAATACATCCCTGCGGTCGAGAAGGGCGTGATCGAGGCGCTGACTTCCGGCGTGCTGGCCGGCTACCCCGTGGTGGACGTCAAGGTGCGCCTGACCTTCGGTTCGTACCACGATGTGGACTCGAACGAAATGGCCTTCAAGATGGCTGCCATCTTCGGCTTCAAGGAAGGCGCCAAGAAGGCCAGCCCCGTCATCCTCGAGCCCATGATGGCCGTGGAAGTCGAGACGCCTGAAGACTACGCCGGCACCGTGATGGGCGACCTGTCCTCGCGTCGCGGCATGGTCCAGGGCATGGACGACATGGCCGGCGGTGGCAAGTCCATCAAGGCTGAAGTGCCGCTGTCGGAAATGTTCGGCTACGCCACTTCGCTGCGTTCGCAGACGCAAGGCCGCGCTACGTACACGATGGAGTTCAAGCACTACGCCGAAGCTCCCCGCAACGTGGCCGAAGCCATCGTGGCTGCTCGCGCCAAGTAAGGCTTTTTGTATAATCGAAGGCTTTTGAGTCGCAGCCCCTGAAAAGGGGCTGCGATTTTTGCCGGTCTGCGATCCCATGCCGTCCTGTCACCTGTGCGGGGCGACCAAGCAATGGGATGCAGACCTTAAACATCACACAGGTTTTGCTCTTTCGGAGAAATCATGGCAAAGGAAAAATTCGAGCGGACCAAGCCCCACGTCAACGTGGGCACCATCGGTCACGTGGACCACGGCAAGACGACCCTGACGGCT
>NZ_JTKZ01000766.1:0-8182 GCF_000799035.1 Delftia sp. ZNC0008 | reverse complement strand
CCGCGTTTCATCGCGGCAGACCTGCTGGGGCACGGCCACCTGCTGGGTCACCGGGGTCACCGACAGCACCCGGCCTTGCTCCTGGGCCAGGGCCACGGTGGCGGTCGTGGCCGCCAGCGTCAAAAGAACCAGGGATTTCATGATTGCACTCCTGTTGCGCTGGCGGTATTTCCTGCCAGGCTCCATGCAAGTGTATTCCTCGGGCCTGGAAAGCAGTTTGCGGTCGCGTAAATCCACGTAATAAGCTGTTCCAGGCCTGATGGCAGAGTCAGCGCTTGCCCCCGTGGGCCATCTCTGCCCAGGCGTCGGGCGCAAAACCCACGGTGATGCGTCTCTGCGGCCATTGGACGACCGGGCGCTTGATGACGCTGGGCTGCTGCTGCATGAGGGCTGCGGCACCGGCTGCATCCTGGGCGGCGGCCTGGGTGTCGGCATCGAGCTTGCGCCACGTCGTGCCTTGGCGGTTGAGCAGCTTTTCCCAGCCGACAGCCTGCATCCAGGCGGGCAACTGCTCGGCGGGAACACCCTGTTTCTTGAAGTCGTGGAATTCGTAGGCGATGCCCTGGTCGGTGAGCCAGGCGCGGGCCTTCTTGACGGTGTCGCAGTTGGGAATGCCGTAGAGCGTCACAGTGTTTGCAGTGGTCATGATTGGTTGCAGTTGCCGCAGTCAATGGATGGCGAGGACCCCATAAGGACACTGTCCCTGGGTAACAATAGCGCGCAGTATGCACACCTCATTTCCCACATTGGATGCATGGCTCGCCTATTGCGAGCGCCTGCACCCCAAGAATATTGCGCTGGGCCTGGATCGCGTGCGCGAAGTTGCCCAGCGCCTGGACCTGCGTTTCGACTGCCCCGTGATCACGGTGGCGGGCACCAACGGCAAAGGCTCGACCTGCGCCATGCTGGAGGCCGTGGCGCTGCAATCGGGCTTTCGCCCCGGCGTCTACACATCGCCGCATCTGGTGCATTTCGAGGAACGCTGCCGCGTGGGCGGCGAGATCGTGAAGGCCGCCGAGCTGCTGCCGCAGTTCGAGGCCGTGGAGCAGGCGCGCGTGCAGGGCACGGAAGTGGCGCTCACCTATTTCGAGTTCACCACGCTGGCCATCCTGCGGCTGATGAGCCAGTCCAGGCTGGATGTGGCGATTCTCGAGGTGGGCCTGGGCGGGCGGCTGGATGCCACCAATGTGATCGACGCCGATTGCGCCGTCATCACCAGCATCGACATTGACCACGTGGAATTCCTGGGGCCGGACCGCGAGAGCATCGGCCGCGAGAAGGCCGGCATCATGCGCGCCGGCCGGCCTGTGGTGGTCAGCGATCCCATGCCGCCGCAAAGCGTGCTGGACCATGCACAGGCCATTGGCGCCGATCTCTGGCGCCTGGGCCAGGACTTCAATTTCTCGGGCGACAAGCAGCAGTGGGGCTGGGCCGGACGCGGGCGGCGCTATGCGGGCCTGGCCTATCCGGCGCTGCGCGGCGCCAACCAGCTGGTCAATGCATCGGGTGCGCTGGCCGCGCTCGAAGCCATCCGCAGCCGTCTCCCCGTCACGGCCCAGGCCGTGCGCACGGGGCTGGCCATGGTCGAGCTGCCGGGCCGTTTCCAGATCATTCCGGGCCAGCCCACGCTGGTGCTGGATGTTGCGCACAACCCGCATTCTGTGGCGGCGCTGACGGCCAACCTCGATGCCATGGGCTACTTTCCCTGCACGCATGCGGTCTTCGGCGCCATGCACGACAAGGACCTGGCCCCCATGCTGGCCAGGATTGCCCCGTTGATCGACCGCTGGTATCTGACCGACCTGCCCACGCCGCGCGCCGAGAGCGCCGAGGTGCTGCGCCAGAAGATCGAAGCCCTGCCGCCCGCGCCGGGCGTGCCGCGCGAGATCTCGCTGGCCACCTTCGCAAACCCGCAGCTGGCGCTGGATGCCGCGGTTCTTGCAGCAGGTCCCACTGATAGAATCGTGGTCTTTGGCTCGTTCTTCACGGTGGGCGGCGTGCTGCAGGACGGCCCGCCCCGGCTGAACGCCAAGCATCTGGGCACCTGAATCCAGTGATCCGCACCGCAAACGGCCATCGTGGCTGCCTGTGGTGGCCGATCTGAACGAGTCCGCACTCCATGGCATTTTTCAATTTTCGTTGGCCCGGCAAAAAAGACGACGGTGATTCGTCGTCCGCATCGAGGCGGCCCACACGGCTGGGACAGGCGGAAAGCGTCGATGTCATGCGCCGCCGGGCGCGCCACCGCCTCATCGGTGCTGCCGTGCTGGTCCTGGCGGGCGTGGTGGGTTTCCCCCTGCTGTTCGACACCCAGCCGCGTCCGATTCCCGTGGACATCCCCATCGAGATTCCCGACCGCGACAAGGTCGCTCCTCTGGTCGTGCCCGGCGCCAATGCCGTGGACGCCCATCCGCACCAGGGCGCCGCTTCCCCGACAGGCCGCGTGCCGGCCCAGGCCTCGCTGGGCGCCGACGAGGAAGAGGTTCCCATGGGCAGGCCTTCCGTGCCCGTGGCGCCGGCCGTCTCGCAGGTGGCTCCGGTCAAGCCGGAAGCAAAGCCCGAAACCCGGCCCGAGGCAAAGCCTGAGCCCAAGCCCGCCGCCAAGCCTGAGACCAAACCCGAGCCCAAGCCGGAACCCAGGCCCAAGCCCGAGCCGGCCAAACCCGAACACAAGCCGGAGCCCAAGCCCGAACCCAAACCCGAGCCGAAGCCAAAGCCCGAACCCAAGCCCGAGCCGTCCAGGAGCGACGACGCCGCGCGTGCCCGGGCCCTGCTGGAAGGTCGCAGCGCACCGGCGGCACCGGCGGCTGCTGCGGCGACGGACGAGCGCTTCATCGTGCAGGTCGGCGCCTTCTCCGATGCCGGCAAGGCCCAGGAAATCCGCGCCAAGCTGGAGCTGGCGGGCCTGAAGACTTTCACGCAGGTGGTGGACACCAAGGACGGCAAGCGCACGCGTGTGCGTGTGGGTCCGTTCAACGGCCGTGCCGAGGCCGACAAGGCGGCGGCGCGCGTCAAGGGCCAGGGCCTGCCGGCGTCGGTGCTCAAGCTCTGAGGCGGTGACGTACATCTTGCAAAGCAGCACAGGCGCACAGAGATAGCGTATGTCCACGGTGGACTGGGTTTTGCTGGCCTGCGTGCTGGCATCGATGCTGCTAGGCGCCTGGCGCGGGCTGGTGTATGAGGTGCTGTCGCTGCTCGGCTGGCTGGTGGCCTTCGTCGTGGCCCGCATCTGGGCTGCCGACGTGGCGCTGTGGCTGCCCATGCAGGACTGGGACATGCAGCTGCGCTATGCCGCAGGCTTTGTGCTGTTGTTCGTGCTGGCGCTGTTCGGCTGGGGCCTGGTGTCCTGGCTGTCGCGCCGGCTGATCGAGGCGGTGGGCCTGAGGCCCGTGGACCGCACGCTGGGCGCGCTGTTCGGCGTGCTGCGCGGGGCGCTGCTGGCCCTGGTGGCAACGATGGTGATCAGCTACACGCCGCTGCACCAGGGACAGTGGTGGCAGGATTCAGCCCTGGCGCCGTGGCTGATGCAGGCGCTGGCTGCGGTTTTGCCGCAGCTGCCGCAGGAATGGGGACGCTATCTGCCGGCTGCATGACAAGGCGCTGCAGCGCAGGAGTCGGCTGGCAGAAACAGTTTGGATAGAGAAATCGGGCGCAGGCGTGGCCAATGGGTGGCTGCTACGGCCCAGACAGCGAAGGGCGACCTTCGCAAACGGATGGAACGCAACTATGTGTGGAATCGTTGGTGTAGTCAGCACCGCGCCCGTGAATCAACTGATCTATGACGCCCTGCTGCTGCTGCAGCACCGTGGCCAGGATGCCGCCGGCATCGTGACCCAGCAGGAGCGCAAGTTCTTCATGCACAAGGCCAAGGGCATGGTGCGCGACGTGTTCCGCACCCGCAACATGCGCGCCCTGCCGGGCACGGTGGGCCTGGGCCAGGTGCGCTACCCGACGGCCGGCAACGCGACCAGTGAGGAAGAGGCCCAGCCCTTCTACGTGAACGCGCCCTTCGGCATCGTCATGGTGCACAACGGCAACCTCACCAACGCCAAGCAGCTGCGCGAGGAACTGTCGGACACCGACCACCGCCACACCAACACCGAGAGCGACTCCGAAGTCCTGCTCAACGTGCTGGCCCACGAGCTGGCCCGCGCCAGCAGCGGCGCACCGCTCAAGAGCGAAGACGTCTTCCAGGCCGTCAGCGCCGTGCACAAGCGCATCAAGGGTTCGTACGCCGTGATCGCGCTGATTGCGGGCTACGGCCTGCTGGCCTTCCGCGACCCCTTCGGCATCCGTCCCCTGTGCATGGGCCGCAGCGCCGACGGCACGGTGATGCTGGCCAGCGAATCCGTGGCCCTGGAAGGCACGCTGCACCAGCTCGAGCGCGATGTCGCTCCGGGTGAAGCCGTGTTCGTGCACAACGACGGCCAGGTCGAAACCCGCCAGTGCGCCGAAAAGAGCGAGCTGCACCCCTGCGTGTTCGAGTACGTATACCTGGCCCGTCCGGACTCGGTGCTCGACGGCATCTCCGTCTACCAGGCGCGCCTGAACATGGGCGAGACGCTGGCCAAGCGCGTGGTCTCCACCGTGCCGCCCAACGAGATCGACGCCATCATCCCGATTCCGGAATCCAGCCGGCCCAGCGCCATGCAACTGGCCCAGCTGCTGGGCATCCCCTACCGCGAAGGCTTCGTCAAGAACCGCTACGTGGGCCGTACCTTCATCATGCCGGGCCAGGCCTCGCGCAAGAAATCCGTGCGCCAGAAGCTCAACGCCATCGGCAGCGAGTTCAAGGGCCGCAAGGTGCTGCTGGTGGACGACTCCATCGTGCGCGGCACCACCTCCAAGGAAATCGTGCAGATGGCGCGTGACGCCGGCGCCGTCAAGGTCTACCTGGCCTCGGCCGCTCCTCCGGTGCGCCATCCCAACGTCTACGGCATCGACATGCCCACGCGCGCCGAACTGGTGGCGCATGGCCGCACGGTCGAGGAAATCCGCCAGGTCATCGGCGCCGACGCGCTGATCTACCAGGACGTGGCCGCCATGAAGCAGACCGTGGGCAAGATCAACCCGCAGGTGCAGGGCTTCGAGGCCTCGTGCTTCGACGGCGTCTACATCACGGGCGACATCTCCGAGGACGAGGTCACGGCGCTCAACGAGGGGCGTAACCGGGGCGGGGAGGAAGAGGCCAGCGATGCGTCGCGCCTGTCCCTGCCCAATGCCCAGGAAGCCTGAGCGCCAGGGCATTCAGTGACAATGTCGGGCGGGCCTGTGGCCCGCCTTTTTTGACAAATGAGCTAAAAGCGCTGGTGCTGGAGCGTCCAGGGCCGCAAGGCCCTGGAAGCCGCCAGGTGACAAGTGCTTCTAGCTCCTTTTTTCCGGGCACCGCCACCGCTGGCGGTCTGCGCCCGATCCCCAAGGACCATCAACGTGACCAACAAGACACTTCCCGAAGGCCTGCATCCCGATACGCTGGCCCTGCGCGTGGGCGTGGAGCGAAGCCAGTGGGGTGAGCACAGCGAAGCCCTGTACATGACCAGCAGCTTCGTGCAGCCCGACTGTGCAACGGCTGCACGCCGCTTCGCCAATGAAGAGCCCGGCTACACCTACAGCCGCACCTCCAACCCCACGGTCACCAGCTTCGAGCAGCGCCTGGCCGCCATGGAGGGCACGGAATGCGCGGTGGCCACGTCCACGGGCATGTCGGCCATCTTGCTGGTGGCGCTGACCACGCTCAAGGCCGGCGACCATGTGATCTGCTCGCAGTCCATGTTCGGCTCCACCATCAAGCTGCTGGGCGGCGAGATGGCGCGCTTTGGCGTGGAGACCAGCTTTGTCTCGCAGACCGATGTGCAGGCCTGGAAGGCGGCCATCCGTCCCAACACGCGCCTTCTGTTCGCCGAGACGCCGACCAACCCGCTGACCGACCTGTGCGACATCGCCGCGCTGGCCGAGCTGGCGCACGCCCATGGCGCGCTGCTGGCCGTGGACAACAGCTTTGCCTCGCCCGTGCTGCAGCAGCCTGCCAAGTTCGGTGCCGACCTGGTCGTGCACTCCGGCACCAAGCTGCTGGACGGCCAGGGCCGTGTCATGTCGGGCGCCGTCTGCGGCACGACGGCACTGGTGGACAAGGTCATGGGCACCTTCCTGCGTAGCGGCGGCCTGAACCTGGCACCGTTCAACGCCTGGGTGGTGCTCAAGGGGCTGGAGACGCTGTCCCTGCGCGTGAGGGCGCAAAGCGCCTCCGCGCTGGAGCTGGCCACCTGGCTGGAAGCCCATCCCAAGGTCGCCCGCGTCTACTACCCGGGCCTGGCCAGCCACCCGCAGCACGAGCTGGCCATGCGCCAGCAAAACGGCATGGGCGGCGGCGTGCTGTCCTTCGATGTGGTGGGCGAGGGCGCCGAACAGCTGCGCGCCAACGCCTTCCATGTGGCCGACAGCACCCGGGTGTGCTCGATCACGGCCAACCTGGGCGACGTCAAGACCACCATCACCCATCCGGCCAGCACCTCGCATGGCCGCCTGAGCGAAGAGCAGCGCCGTGCCGCCGGCATCGGCCAGGGCCTGCTGCGCATCTCCGTCGGACTGGAATACCTGGGCGACCTCAAGAACGATCTCTCCCGCGGACTGGATACCCTGCAATGACACAAAAAGTACGTACCCGTTTTGCCCCGTCTCCCACGGGCTTCATCCACCTGGGCAACATCCGCTCGGCCCTGTATCCCTGGGCCTTTGCGCGCGCCACGGGCGGCGATTTCATCCTGCGCATCGAGGACACCGACGTGGAGCGCTCCACCCAGGCCTCGGTGGACGTGATCATCGAAGGCATGGCCTGGCTGCAGCTGGACCATGACGAAGGTCCGTTCTATCAAATGCAGCGCATGGACCGCTACAAGGAGGTGCTGGCCGGCCTGCAGGCTTCGGGCCATGTCTACCCCTGCTACATGAGCGTGGAAGAACTCGACGCCCTGCGCGAGCGCCAGATGGCCAACAAGGAAAAGCCGCGCTACGACGGCACCTGGCGCCCTGAGGAAGGCAAGGTGCTGCCGCCCGTGCCCGAAGGCGTGCGTCCCGTGCTGCGCTTCAAGACGCCGAAGGGCGGCGTCGTGGCCTGGGAAGACAAGTGCAAGGGCCGCATCGAGTTCCAGAACAGCGAGCTGGACGACCTGGTGATCGCGCGCCCCGATGGCACGCCCACCTATAACTTCTGCGTCTGCGTGGACGACATGGACATGGCCATCACCCATGTCATCCGTGGCGACGACCACGTCAATAACACGCCGCGCCAGATCCACATCTTCGAGGCCCTGGGCGCCAGCGTGCCCGTGTTCGCCCATCTGCCCACCGTGCTCAACGAGCAGGGCGAGAAGATGAGCAAGCGCAACGGCGCCAAGGCCGTCACCCAGTACCGCGACGAAGGCTACCTGCCCGACGCCATGGTCAACTACCTGGCCCGCCTGGGCTGGAGCCACGGCGACGACGAAATCTTCAGCCGCGCCCAGTTCCTGGAGTGGTTCAACCTGGACCACCTGGGCCGCAGCGCAGGCCAGTTCGACGAGGCCAAGCTGCGCTGGGTCAACGCCCAGCACCTGAAGGCGCTGGACGACGCGGCCCTGGCAGAGCTGGTGCGTCCCTTCGTGCTCAAGACCGGCCTGGACCAGGCCCTGCTCGATGCCGACGACCGCCTGCCGCGCATCTGCGCCCTGTTCAAGGACCGCTGCGAAACCCTGGTCGATCTGGCCGGCTGGGTGCGCCTGTTCTACGTGGACGCCTTCGACCGCAACGCCGAGGACCTGGCAAAGCACGTGACCGACGCCGTGGCGCCCGCCCTGGACGCCTTCGCCGAAGGCATCGCCTCGGTGGAGTGGAGCAAGGAAGCCATTGCTGCCCTGATCAAGGAAGTGCTCAAGGCCCAGGGCCTGAAGATGCCGCAACTGGCCATGCCGGTGCGCGTGCTGACGCTGGGCACGGCGCACACGCCTTCGGTGGACGCGGTGCTGGAGCTGCTGGGTCGTGAAAAAATTCTGGCGCGTTTGAAAAACCGCTGAAAACCTGTCTATAATTCGAGTCTCTGATGCAAGCGCAGCAACTAACAAGAAGCAGCGATTGCAGCATGAAGGGGGTATAGCTCAGCTGGGAGAGCGCTTGCATGGCATGCAAGAGGTCATCGGTTCGATCCCGT
>NZ_JTKZ01000858.1:0-9846 GCF_000799035.1 Delftia sp. ZNC0008 | reverse complement strand
CGGGCTGAAGAAGGCCAGGCGCGCGGGGGGCGCATCGTGCCCGCCTGCGCCCAGGAAGCCGCGCACCATGTCGAGCCGGCCCACTTCCAGCGCGCCCAGGCGTTCGCGCAGCGCGGCCTCCAGCGCGTTTTCCCAGCCGGGCTCGATGGCAATGCGGCTCCACAGGCCCTGCATGCCGTCCAGGCCGTGCTTGGCCAGCCAGGGCTGGAGCTTGCCGTCGGTCTTGACCTTTTCCTGCAGGGCCTTGAGGGCTTCCAGCCGCGCCGACAGGTCGGCATGGCGCGCGGCCTCGGCATTGACGGCCTGCTGGCGCGTGCGGCGGTCCTCGTCGAGCTGGGGCACGGAGTCCTGCAGCTCGTTGAGCACGGCATCGGCCATTTCGGCCAGTTCGCGCGCCTCTTCCAGCTGGGACTGCAGATTGTTCAGGCGGGCCTCGTCGGGTGTCTCCAGCGCATTGCGGTCGGCGCGCAGTCGCTCGAAGCGGGTCTCGAACTGGCGGCGCTGCTCGTCCAGGCTGCGCTGCTCGGCGGCCAGCACCTGGATCTGCTGCTGCACCTGCACCACGCTGGCGCGCTGGTCGGCATCGGCCTTCTGGGCATTGCGCAGCGCCTCTTCCAGGTCGGGCAGGCGCATGCTCTGCTCCTCGACCTGGGCGGCCAGCATCTCGGCCTGTTCCTCGGCGTCCATGCCGGCGCCGTCGAGATTTTCGATTTCGGCTTCGGCCTCCTCGCGGCGGCTGTTCCACAGCAGCACCTGCTCGGACAGCTGCTGCAGCCGCTGCTGCACGCGCTGGCGGCCTTCGAGCACGTAGCGGATCTCGGCCTCCAGCTTGCCGACCTCGGCCGTGGATTCGTAGAGCTTGGCCTGGGCCTGGTTGACCTGGTCGCTGGCGTCGTAGTGGGCCTGGCGCAGGGTTTCGAGTCCGCTTTCGTTGTTGCGGATGTCGGCCATGCGCTCTTCCAGCTCGTTGACGGCCTTCAGGCCCTCCACGCGCACGCGGTCCTGCTCGGCCTCGGCCTCGGCGCGCTTGAGAAACCACAGCTGCTGCTGCTTGAGCGTGACCTGGGACTGCAGCGCGTTGTACTGCGCCGCCACCTCGGCCTGCTTCTCCAGCCGGTCGAGGTTGTTGTTGAGCTCGCGCAGGATGTCCTCCACGCGCGTGAGGTTCTCGGTGGTGGCCGAGAGCCGGTTCTCGGTCTCGCGCCGGCGCTCCTTGTACTTGGACACGCCTGCGGCCTCTTCCAGGAACAGGCGCAGTTCCTCGGGGCGCGACTCGATGATGCGGCTGATCGTGCCCTGGCCGATGATGGCGTAGGCGCGCGGGCCCAGGCCCGTGCCCAGGAACACGTCCTGCACATCGCGGCGGCGCACGGCCTGGTTGTTGATGAAGTAGCTGCTGTTGCCCTCGCGCGTGAGCACGCGCTTGACGGCGATTTCGCCGAACTGGCCCCACTGGCCGCCCGCGCGGTGGTCACTGTTGTCGAACACCAGCTCCACGCTGGAGCGGCTGGCCGGCTTGCGGTGCGTGGTGCCGTTGAAGATCACGTCCTGCATGGACTCGCCGCGCAACTCGCTGGCCTTGCTCTCGCCCAGCACCCAGCGCACCGCATCCATGATGTTGGACTTGCCGCAGCCGTTGGGGCCCACCACGCCCACCAGTTGCCCCGGCAGCATGAAGTTGGTGGGCTCGGCGAAGGACTTGAAGCCGGACAGCTTGATGGAATTCAGGCGCACGATGCAGGCAGATGGCGGTCCGCGGCGAACGGACGAATGAGGACGTGGGGGAACAACAGGGAAGCTCGGAATGATACCGCGCGCCACCCCTGCTCAAGAATGGAAAGCGGCCCGCGCGGGGCCGCTCCGAATGTCAAGAATGGTTTGAAGGGACCTCTGGCCCCGTGCTGGCGTCGGTGCATTCCACCACTACGGGCCGGTGTTGCGCCGGATGGGTCAGGCATGCGGGGCTCAAGGCCGGGGGGCGCTGCGCGGGGGCGGCCTCGCGCACCAGGGCCTCGAAGCTGCGCACGGGCACGGGCGGGCTGAGCAGGTAGCCCTGCCAGACGTGGCAGCTCTGGTCTTCGAGGAATTGGCGCTGCGCCTCGGTTTCCACGCCTTCGGCGATGACCTGCAGTCCCAGGCTGGTGCCCAGGGCGACGATGGTGCGCGCAATGGCCGCGTCGTTGGGGTCGCTGAGCACGTCGCGCACGAAGCTGCGGTCGATCTTGAGCTGGTCCAGCGGCAGGCGCTTGAGATAGGCCAGCGAGGAATAGCCTGTGCCGAAGTCATCCAGCGAGAAGCCGACACCGTGGGCCTTGAGCGTGGCCATCTTGGCGGCCGTGTCGTCCACGTCGGCCAGCAGCAGGCTTTCGGTCAGCTCCAGCTTGAGCAGGCGCGGGTTGGCGCCGTGCTCCTTGAGCGCCTGCAGCACCTGCTCCACGAAGCGCGCCTGGTGGAACTGGCGCGGGCTGACGTTGACGGCCAGCACCATACAGGCCATTTCGGGGTCCGCCGCCCATTGCGCCAGCTGCCTGCAGGCCTCGCCCAGCACCCATTCGCCCAGTTGCTGGATCAGGCCGGTCTCCTCGGCCAGCGAGACGAAGAGCGAGGGCGGCACCAGCCCTTCGCGCGGGTGGTTCCAGCGCAGCAGGCCTTCGGCGCCCACGATGCGTCCGTGCGCCATCTGCGGCTGGTAGTACAGGACGAACTGGCTGCGCACCAGGCCCTCGCGCATTTCCTGCTCCATGGCCGTGCGCGAGCGCAGCACGGCCTGCAACTGCGGATCGAAGAATTGCAGCGTGTTGCGCCCCATGCCCTTGGCCTGGTACATGGCCATTTCGGCGCGGCGCAGCACCTCGTCGGCGCTCAGTTCCTGCTCGCCGAACAGGCTGGCGCCAATGCTCATCGTGATGTGGCAGGACTGGCCTGCCAACTGCAGCGGCTGCTGCAGCAGCGAACGCATGCGCTGGACCTCGCCTTCCAGTTGCGAGGCCGCATGCATGGAGTCCTTGCCCAGGTCCTCCAGCAGCACGACGAAGTCATCGCCGCTGTGGCGGGCCAGCGTGGCCTCGGGCCCCAGGGACTGCGCCAGGCGCTCGGCAATCATGCGCAGCAGCACATCGCCAAGCTCCAGCCCCAGGCTGTCGTTGAAGGCCTTGAAGTTGTCCACGTCCAGCAGCATGACGGCGCCGCAGCGCCCGCGCCGGCGGCTGGAGGCCAGCGCCTGCTGCAACCGGTCCACCAGCAGGCGGCGGTTGGGCAGGCCGGTGAGCGCGTCGTGGAAGGCCAGGCGGCGGATTTCCTCTTCGGCGGTCTTGCGCTGGCTCTGGTCCTGCAGGATCAGCAGGCAGCCTTCGTCCAGCAGCATGCCGCCTATCGATACGGAACGCGTGCGGCCATCGCTGCCCATGAGCTGGTATTCCTCGCAGTTGAGGGTGCCGCAGCTGTCGGACTCGCCGCTGTGCAGGCTCTGTGCCACGCGCGCCCTCGCCTGCGCGGCCTCGAAGCGGCGCTGCATGCGCAGGCGGCGGGCTTCATCGGGACACATGTTGCACCACCAGCCATCACCATCCATGCCGGCCGTGGCACCGTGGCCCGCCAGGCGCATGAATTCCTCGTTCCAGTAGGCGAAGCGGCCATCGTCCTGAAGCATGGCCAGGCCCAGAGGCAGGCGCTGGATGACCATGCGCAGATGGCGCGATCCATCGCGCTGCATCTGCTGCAGGTGGCGCCGCGCGCTGATGTCCTGCACCAGTGCCATCAGCCGCCGGGACGGGCCATGGCCCAGCGCGGAGATATGCAGCTCCACCCAGACCAGGGTGCCGTCGCGGCGCCGCAGCTGCCGCTCGATCTGCAGCGCCCCGCGCTGGCCCGCCGTCAGTTCCTGCAGCAGCACCCGGTCGCCCTCCAGGGTTTCGGCCGCCAACAGGGCCAGCAGGGGCCGCTGGCACAGCTGCTGCGCCTCATGGCCCGTAATGTCGCAGTACCTGCGGTTCACATGCAGGACGTTGCCGCTGGCCGCATCGACCTGCACCACGCCCACGGCAGCCTGCTCGAACAGGGCCTGAAAGCGGGCATCGCTCTCGCGCATGCTGCGGGAGGAGGCGCGCAGCTGGGCCCAGCTGGAAGGATGGCGCCGCCACCAGGCTGCCGCCAGCGACGCCAGCAGGGCCGACACGAGCATGCCCAGCGCGAAAAGAACCAGGGGCTGGACACGCTCGGTCCAGGACAGGGCCGTCCCCATGGGAATGAAGTTCAACCGCCACAGCCGGTCCTGGGCCTGCAGCGTCTGCTCCAGCACCACCTGGCCGGTGTCGCCCATTCCGGCCGCCTCCTGCCCGCGCTCCGGCCAGGCCGCGCCCAGGTACAGCGGCAGCGGCGATATGCCGGCCGGCGGCAGGGGCGAGGTCGGGCCTGCGTCATGCATGGCCAGCGCAAGCCGGCGCAGAAAGCCGCGTTCATGCAGGTCCTGCACCAGGTCGTGCACGCGCACGCTGACGTCGGCAGTCCCCAGAAACAGCGGCTGCGCGGCCTCCCCGTCCGGGGACTGGTGGTCCACAAGCGCAAAGACAGGCGCGCGCACCAGCACGGCGGTGGCATGCTCGCCGGGCTGCTTCAGCGCAAACGGTGCCGAGACCACGGCGGCCGCGCTGTCGCGGCTGCGCACCATGCTGGCCATGAGGCTGGGGCGGTCGTGCATGTCCAGGCCGGCAATGGACTCGTTGCCCTCCAGCGGCCAGAGATAGTCGATGAAGAAATAGTGGGGCCCGGGCCGGGCGGTGAAGGCCTGATCCTGGCCGGGCAGACCGCGCTGCGTTGCGGCCCGTGTAAAGGACAGCGCCTGCATGCCCGGCTGCGCCTGTATGCGCAGCGCCTGCGCCATGCGCGCGAAGGCCGATTGCCCCATCTCGGGAGAGGCGGCCAGCTGGTTGGCCACATGCTGGACCATGACCGCGTAGGCATCCAGGCGCATCTCCAGCGCCTGGCGGGCCGACTGGGCCTGCTGGGTATGGCGCTGCAGGTCGATACGCTCCAGCGCCCGCTGCTGCTGCAAGGCAAGCACAGCGCTCAGGCACATGCCCACCGCCATGACGGTTGCGGCTGGCCAGGCGGCCCGGATGGCTACAAGCGTGCGCTGGGCAAAAACTGACATGGAGCGGCTAAGGCGGAATAGGCGGTCACGGGAAATCGGTCCAGGAGCACGGAACCGCTCGTTGCCAGCCCCATGGCAGGTTCACCGGAAAGGGCAGTACAGGCCATGTGGAGCAGAGCGCGAGGATAAATGGATTTCGGCACGCGGCAGGCGAACAATGGATAAGACAAATCCTACAAACACCCTTCCTCTATCGTCTGCAAGCACACTTGCTGAAGGCTGGCCCGGGCAAACCCTAGAGAGCTCCGCAGGCCGGCGTGGGACTGGGGGACCGAACCGTTGCACGCTCCCTCATCCATGAAATCAAAAGCAGCAATTTTGAAACGACAGTGAAACGAATGTTGCGGCGGCAGCCAGCACCGCAGTGCACACGCCCTGTGCTGGCGCGCTGCAAGGCTTGCACGGGTTTTCCCTTGATGCGGATGGCATGGCGCTTGCAACAAACCTGGCCTACTGACATCGCCTGACACCGCAGGGGACACCGTCCATGGGCATCAACCGCCGCCAGAGGCTGCGCGCTCCGGCGATCGGCAGACCGCAAGAACAGACACAGATACGAACAACAGCACAGGAGGCCTGAGATGGGCGCGATCCCCGAAACCTTTCTTCCCCAGTTGCGCATCCCTGCCACCTACCTGCGCGGCGGCACCAGCAAGGGCGTGTTCTTTCGCCTGCAGGATCTGCCCGAGGCGGCCCGGCACCCCGGACCCGTGCGCGACGCCATCCTGTTGCGCGCCCTGGGCAGCCCCGACCCGTACGGCAAGCAGATCGACGGCATGGGCAATGCATCGTCCAGCACCAGCAAGGCCGTGATCCTGGCTCCCAGTACGCGGGAAGGCCATGACGTGGACTATCTGTTTGGCCAGGTCGCCATCGACCAGCCGTTTGTGGACTGGAGCGGCAACTGCGGCAACCTCTCGGCCGCCGTGGGGCCCTGCGCCATCCACATGGGACTGATAGATCCCGCGCGCATTCCTCGCAACGGCACGGTCACCATCCGCATCTGGCAGGCCAACATCGCCAAGACCATCGTGGCCCATGTGCCCATCACGCAAGGCCAGGTCCAGGAGACCGGCTCCTTCGAGCTCGATGGCGTGACCTTCCCGGCCGCCGAAGTGGCGCTGGAGTTCCTGGATCCCGCCGATGAAGGAGACGATGGCGGAGCCATGTTCCCGACAGGCCACCTCGTGGACCGGCTGGACGTGCCCGGCGTGGGCAGTCTGGCGGCCACGCTGATCAACGCGGGCATTCCGACCATCTTCCTGAACGCCCAGGACCTGGGCTACACGGGCTGCGAGCTGCAGGACGCCATCAACACGGACGACGAGGCCCTGGCCCGCTTCGAGGCCATACGCGCCCACGGCGCGCTGCAGATGGGGCTGATCAAGGACCTGGCCGAGGCCGCCAGACGGCAGCACACGCCAAAGATCGCCTTTGTGGCGCCACCGGCCGCCTACACGGCATCCAGCGGCAAGCGCATTGAATCGGGTGACGTGGACCTGCTGGTGCGCGCCCTGTCCATGGGCCAACTGCACCACGCCATGATGGGCACGGCTGCCGTGGCCATCGGCACCGCAGCGGCCGTGCCGGGCACGCTGGTGAATCTGGCGGCAGGCGGCGGCGAGCGCAGCGCCGTGCGCTTTGGCCACCCCTCCGGAACGCTGCGCGTGGGCGCCGAGGCCCGTTTGGTGAACGGCCAGTGGCAGGTGACCAAGGCCCTGATGAGCCGCAGCGCACGTATCCTGATGGAAGGCTGGATCAGGGTCCCCGGCGAGGTGTTGAACGCCGCATGAATGCGCGGGCCGGGACTTCAGGCCGCAGCCGTGCTCACGCCTCGGCTGCCAGCGCCGCCCCACGCCACGCCTGGAGCTGCTCCAGCGTGTTCGTCGTGCCGCCGCAGGCCACCACCAGCACGCGCTGGAAGCCTTGCAACGCAGGAGCGCGCCCGTAGGCCAGGGCCAGCGCGGCGCCACAGGCCGGCTCCACATGCAGGCGATGGTCGTCAATGAAGCGCAGGCAGGCCTGCAGCGCCTGCGCATCCGTCACCACGGCGCTGCGCACGGGGTGCACCTGCGCCAGATCGAAGGCCCTCTGGCAGACCTGGCGCGCGCCCAGCGAAGTAGCCACGCTGGTGATGCGGTCCAGCAGTACGCGGCGGCCCTGGGCCAGGGACTGCGCCAGGGAATCGGCGCCGGCCGTCTCCGCCGCGATCACGGGCACATCGGTCCAGCCATGGCGCTCCAGGCCCTGCACCACGCCGGCCAGCAGGCCGCCGCCGCCCACGGCCAGCACCACGGCGTCGGGCTTGAAGCAGGCTGCGGCCAGTTCGTCGACGAGGGTGGAATGCCCGGCCCACAGCAGCGGATCGTCAAACGGGTGGACAAAGGCATCGTCGGCACCCAGCAGGGACTGGGCCAGCGCATTGGCCTCGTCCCAGACGGAGCCATGCACGATCAGCTCGGCGCCCTGGGCGCGGATCAATGCCCGTGCATGCTCGGTCGTGGTCTGGGGAACGACCACGGTGACGGGCATCGACAGCTGCCGTCCCGCATAGGCCACGGCAATGCCGGCATTGCCGCCCGACGAGGCCACAAAGCGCTTCTTGCCCTGGCCCGCCAGGGTCTCGCAGGCATGGCCTATGCCGCGCAGCTTGAATGATCCGCAAGGCTGCAGCGCGTCCAGCTTGAGCCAGATGTTCTGGCCGCTGGCCTGGCCCAGGGTATGGGATTCGATGAGGGGAGTGGAGGTGTGCAAAGGCATGGAGCGGCAGTGTAGAACCGGGCTGCCATCGCGATAATCCCCCGGTATTCCAAATATTCTTTGCGCCATGGGCACAAATCAAGCCCTGCATCTGTTCGGGGAAATGGCCATCTTCGTCAAGGTGGTGGACACGGGCAGCTTCTCCGAGGCCGCGCGCCAGCTGGGCAGCACGCCATCGGCCACCAGCCGGGGCGTGGCGCGGCTGGAAAAGGCGCTGGGCCTGCGCCTGCTGGAACGCACCACGCGCAAGCTGCGCCTGAGCGAGGCCGGCCGCGAAGTGCATGCGCGCTGCCTGGACATGGTGGGCGCCGCGCAGGCCGTCATGGCTGCATCCCTGCTTCAGGACGCGCAGCCGCGCGGCCTGGTGCGCATCAGCGTGCCCAAGGCCGTGGGCCATACCGTGGTCCATCCCCACATGCCCGACTTCCTGGCCCTGTATCCCGAGGTCGACGTGCAAATGCGGCTGGAAGACCGCTACATGGACCTGATCGATGACCCCGTGGACCTGGCCATACGCATCACCAACCACCCGCCGCCAGGGCTCATGGGCCGCCACCTGATGGACATCGACCATCTGCTGTGCGCCTCGCCCCAGTACCTGGCCCGGCACGGCACGCCCGTGCATCCGCTGGACCTCAAGGCCCACAGCTGCATCTACCTGGGAGAGGAGCCCGGCGACGCGCACTGGAAGCTGCGCGGCCACGGCAAGACCGTCACCGTGGCCGTGCGCGGGCGCTATGCGGCCAACCACACCGGTGTGCGGCTGGACGCCGTGCTGCAGCACATCGGCATCGCCAGCCTGCCCCGCTTCACGGCACGGCAGGCCCTGGCGGACGGGCGCATCGTGCAGGTGCTGCCGGACTGGAGCTTCCTGCCCAACTACAGCGGCCAGCTGTGGATTCTTCACCCGCCCACCAGACATCTGCCACTGAAGCTGCGCGTGCTGATGGATTTCCTGGCCGAGCGGCTGGGTGGCCATGCACCCTGATCAGTCCGGCGCCCTGAGCCTGCGCCACAGCGTGGCCCGGCTGATGCCCAGGATCTCGCAGGCGCGGCGCTGGTCGCCCTGTACCTGCTCCAGCACTTCGCGCATGCGCTGGCGCTCGGCATCGCGCCGGGCCTCGCGCAACTGCAGTTGCCGCTGCTGCGCTGGCAGGGCCTGAACGGTACCCTGCCCAGCCCCGTCGCATTCAGGAAACAGCTCCCGCAAGCGGCCCATGTCCACGCGGCCCGCGCTGTCGCGCAGGTCGTGGCGGCAGGCCAGCAGGCGTTCCACCCAGTTGTCCAGCTCTCGCGCATTGCCGGGCCAGCGGTGGCCGGATGCCAGCTCCAGCAAGGCCGCCAGCAAGGGCTCCAGCGATGGCCCTTCCGCCTGCAGCGACTGCGTGCGCAGGCGCCGCGCCAGCATGGCGCGGGCCAGGGCCTGGACATCGGCCGGGCCGCGTTCGTGCAGTCCGGGCATGGACAGGCGCAGCACGGCCAGGCGGTAGAACAGGTCACGCCGGAATTCACCGCGCTCGACCAGGGCCGCCAGATCGGCATGCGTGGCGGCGATGACGCGCAGGTCCACGGGCACGGGCGTGGTGGAGCCCACGCGCAGCACTTCGCGCTCCTGCAGCACGCGCAGCAGGCGGGACTGCAGGGCCAGCGGCATGTCGCCGATCTCGTCCAGGAACAAGGTGCCCGTATGGGCCGCCTCGATCAGCCCGGTCTTGCCGCCGCGCCGCGCGCCGGTGAAAGCGCCTTCGTCGTAGCCGAAGAGTTCGCTCTCCAGCAGGCTTTCCCCCAGGGCCGCGCAGTTCACCGCCAGGAAGGGCTGGGCCGCGCGCCGGCTGGCGCGGTGCATGCCCTGGGCCAGCAACTCCTTGCCCGTGCCGCTGTCGCCCTGGATGAGCACGGTGGCATCGCTGGCCGCGAACTGGCGCGCCAGGACGCGG
>NZ_JTKZ01000549.1:0-10184 GCF_000799035.1 Delftia sp. ZNC0008 | reverse complement strand
CTCGTGCAGCACGAAGTCCACGTCGATCCATCCGTTGGCGCCGTCTTGGGCCATTCCCATCGCACGCATGGTGTACGTGCGCATGTCCAGGCGCATGTCACCCTCGGGCAGGCGCAGCAGGCCGCTGGCCGACAGCGTGGGCCATTCGGGCTCGGTCACGCCCGGCTGCGGAAACAGCAGCTTGACGTGGATGTGGGTGTCCTGCGCATAGCGCGCCATGTCGTCGCAGGCAAAGCGTACGCGGCGCATGTGCGGCGTGAGGTCGCGCACGGCCAGCACCCGCAGCTCGCGGAAGGCCGGCGGGCGCTGCAGCGCGGCGCCGTCACCCTCCCAGGCCAGGGAGCCGTCGGCGGCGCCCGTGGACTCCAGCAGCAGGTGGGCCAGCATGAGCTTCATGTCCTGCAGCAGCTCCACGCCGGGTGCCGCCACCTCCGCATGGACGCGCCCGTCCTCCAGCCACAGCTGTCCCCGGCCGCCTTCGTAGTCGGCCACCCAGCGCGTGCCTTCGCGGCGCACGGTGATGTCGTGCTCCTGCATGTGCCCGACGATGGCGGCAATGGCTTCGTCGGGCCTGTCCATGTGCACCGAGGTGCGCGCCTGCAGCTGTGTCATTCGCGTATGTCCTTTCTTTTGCCAGATTGCAGCACCGCCTGGCGCAAGCAGGCTTTGCGGCAGGCCTGCCGATGTTTGCGCCACGCGCCAAAGACGCCCGCCGGGCGTCAGACCCGGGCACGCACCAGCTTGGGAGAGATGCCGAAGCGGCGCTTGAAGGCCGTGGAAAAGTTGGCCGCGCTGGAATAGCCGGCCCCATGCGCGACCTCGGCCACGCTGCAGCCCGTCTGCTCCAGCGCGGCCCAGGCGCGCGCCAGCCGCTGCTCGCGCCGGTACTCGTCGATGCTGGAGCCATAGGCCAGGCGGAACTGGCGCTGCAGCGCACTGGCGCTCAGGCCCACTTCGCGTGCGATCTCGGCCAGCGTGCGGCAGCCGTCGCCGCCGCTGTCCAGCAGGGCCTTGAGGCGCGCCATGCGCCGGTGCTCGCGTATGCCCAGCACGCCCGGCACGGTCTGCGCCGGATCGGGCTCGGGCGCCTCGAGGGACTGCACGGCCTCGTGCACCAGCTCCAGCGTGCGGCTGGCCAGCAGCAAGGGCGCCGAGCCCTCACGTGCCAGCTGGATGATCTGCTCGGCCACCGCCACGGCACGCGGCGAGGGCTGCCAGGGCCGTATGGCCAGCAATTGCTGCTCCATCCAGTGCTGCAGCAGCGGCGGCGCCGCCATGGGCAGGGTCTGCGCGGCAAACCACTGCGGCTGCACGGTGATGCTGAGCTTGCGCTCGAACTTGCCGCGCCGCCACTGCCGCATGAACATGTCGCCGGGCCGCGTGTGGATGACGGCCCCGCAGGCCTGCACATGGGCACCGGCGGCGCTGGCGGGCGCCACCTGCAGCTGCAGACCCTGGTTGCCGAAGGCCACGTCCACGCACCCCTCCAGCAGCACGACCATGTGCAGGCCCGGCACGGCCGGCGAACGCGTGCTCATGGTGCGAAGGTCGCGGGCCTCCACGCCATGCAGCCACAGGCCGGGCTGGACCTGCCAGGCCTGCAGGTGACCGGCCAGCAGCGCATCCTGCGCCGTGACCTCGGCATCGAGGATGCGGTAGTCGGGCCCGCTGAAATCACAGGCACGCAGCGTGCCCCGCCCCAGCCAGCGCGGAGGGCGTGCAGGTGTTTGGACAGAGGAGAAAGCCATGGCCAGCCGGAGCGGTGCGCGCCCCACAAACAAGAATGATTCTTATTTTATGAAAGCCCCCTGCACCACGCTGGCTGCGGGGAATCCATTGCACGGCCTGGCGCGCGCAGGCCCGCGTGTGCGCCACAATGCGCCATGCTCAGCCTCCAAGACATCCAGAACGCCGCCGGCCGCCTGCGCGGCGCCGTGCTCGAAACGCCCTGCGTGGAATCGCGCACGCTGTCCCAGATCACGGGCGCGCAGGTGTATCTCAAGTTCGAGAACCTGCAGTTCACGGCCTCGTTCAAGGAACGCGGCGCCCTCAACAAGCTGGCCCAGCTCTCGCCCGAGGAGCGCGCACGCGGCGTGGTCGCCATGAGCGCCGGCAACCATGCCCAGGGCGTGGCCTACCACGCGCAGCGCCTGGGGGTGCGTGCCGTCATCGTCATGCCGCGCTTCACGCCGGGGGTGAAGGTGGAGCGCACGCGCGGCTTCGGCGCCGAGGTCGTGCTGCACGGCGACTCCCTGGCCGAGGCGCGCCAGCACGCCTACGCGCTGGCCGAGCAGCAGGGCCTGTGCTTTGTCCATCCCTATGACGACGAGCAGATCGCGGCGGGCCAGGGCACCCTGGCGCTGGAAATGCTGGCCGAACAGCCGGATTTGGACCTGCTGGTCGTGGCCATTGGCGGCGGCGGCCTGATCGCGGGCGTGGCCACGGCGGCCAAGGGGCTGAACCCGGACATCGAAATCATCGGCGTGCAGACCCAGCGCTTTCCGTCCATGTTCAATGCCGTGCGCCAGGCCGAGCTGCCGATGGGCACCTCGACCATCGCCGAAGGCATTGCCGTCACCCAGCCCGGCGCGATCACGCAGGAAGTCGTGGCACGCCTGGTGGACGACATGCTGCTGGTCGATGAGGGCGACATCGAGCAGGCCGTGCTCATGCTGCTGGAGATCGAGAAGACCCTGGTCGAGGGCGCGGGCGCCGCAGGCCTGGCCGCGCTGCTGCGCCATCCGCAGCGCTTTGCGGGCAAGAAGGTGGGAATGATCCTGTCGGGCGGCAATATCGATCCACTGCTGCTGGCAGCCATCATCGGGCGCGGAATGGTGCGCTCCGGGCGGCTGGCGCGCATCAAGGTCAGCGCGCGCGACGTGCCCGGCGTGCTGGCGCGCATCACGGCCACGGTGGCTGCAGCGGGCGCCAATATCGAGGAAGTCCACCACCAGCGCGCCTTCACCATGCTGGCCGCGCAGAGCGTGGAAATCGAGCTGGTGCTGCAGACGCGCAACAAGGCCCATATCGACGAGGTCATAGCCGCCCTTCAGGCCGAAGGCATGCAGGTCAATGCCGTCTAGCAGGCCCGGTGTCATGGCTTTCCCCGAAGGCGCCAGGGGACAGGCCTGCCTAGAATCAGGCATCCCCATTGGCAAGCCAGGAGCTTTTGCATGACGCACGATCCCGCAGCGCACCACGGCGAGCAGCCGGCCCCCGAAGACGCCACCGAGGCCGTCGTCCCCTACATGCCTGTCATCCTGCCCCTGGCAGGCGCCGTGCTGATGTTTCTGCTGGCCTTCATTGCCGTCAACATGGCCTGATTCCGGCCCTCCTGCCCCTGCACCAGGCCCCGCTTTGCGGGGCTTTTTGCTTGCCTTTTCAACAGGCAATTTCATCGTTCATATTGCATACTTCAATGCATAGAATGCATAGTTTTTGCCATTCGTTTGCTGACAAATTCGTGACCGCTCCCTAGAATCGAATCCCCAGCCGGTGCGCCGCCAGCTTCCGCCAGCGCCGCTTCGCCGCCCAGAGAAGAGCTTCCTTCGCGCGCCGACTGAACGAGAGCCCGTTTCTCAAAGTTGGCGCGGTGCAGCAGGCGCGTCCCCTTTGAAAAACTGGTTTTTTCAATTGAAGGAAGCTCCGCGATGAACGCACCCGTCATACAAGGCCTGAACATCCAGGCCCCCGCCTATGTCAAGAACAGCCGCCTGATCGCCTGGGTGGCCGAGATGGCCGCACTGTGCAAGCCCGCCAAAATCCATTGGTGCGATGGCTCGCAGGAGGAATACGAGCAGCTGTGCCAGCAGCTCGTCGATGCCGGCACCTTCAAGAAGCTCGATCCCGTCAAGCGCCCCGGCAGCTACCTGGCCTGGTCCGATCCGTCCGATGTGGCGCGCGTCGAGGACCGCACCTACATCTGCTCGGCCAACAAGGAAGACGCAGGCCCGACCAACAACTGGATGGCCCCGAACGAGATGCGCGCCACGCTGCAGCCGCTGTTCGACGGCTGCATGGCCGGCCGCACCATGTATGTGGTGCCTTTCTCCATGGGCCCGCTGGGCTCGCCCATCGCCCACGTGGGCGTGGAGCTGTCCGACAGCGCCTATGTGGCCGTCAACATGAAGATCATGACCCGCATGGGCCGTGCCGTGTATGACGTGATCGGCGTGGAAGGCGAGTTCGTGCCCTGCGTCCACACCGTGGGCGCGCCCCTGGCCGAAGGCGAGAAGGACCAGACCAGCTGGCCCTGCAACAAGACCAAGTACATCGTCCACTACCCCGAGACGCGCGAAATCTGGAGCTATGGCTCGGGCTACGGCGGCAACGCCCTGCTGGGCAAGAAGTGCTTTGCGCTGCGCATCGCCTCCACCATGGGCCGCGACCAGGGCTGGCTGGCCGAGCACATGCTCATCCTGGGCGTGACCAACCCCGAAGGCAAGAAGTACCACGTGGCTGCGGCCTTCCCCAGCGCCTGCGGCAAGACCAACTTCTCCATGCTGGTGCCGCCCAAAGTCTTCGAAGGCTGGAAGGTCACCACCATCGGCGACGACATCGCCTGGATCAAGCCCCAGGCCGACGGCTCGCTGCGCGCGATCAACCCCGAAGCCGGCTATTTCGGCGTGGCCCCGGGCACGAACTACCACACCAACCCCAACTGCATGGCCAGCCTCGACAAGAACGTGATCTTCACGAACGTCGCGCTGACCGACGACAACGACGTGTGGTGGGAAGGCATGGACAAGGACACCGGCAAGCTGCCTGATCACCTGATCGACTGGCAAGGCAAGGACTGGACGCCCCAGATCGCCCGCGAGACCGGCGCCAAGGCCGCCCACCCCAACGCCCGCTTCACCGTGGCCGCGACCAACAACCCCGCGCTGGATGAAGCCTGGGACGATCCCAAGGGCGTGAAGATCGACGCCATCATCTTCGGCGGCCGCCGCTCCACCACCGTGCCGCTGGTGACCGAGGCCCGCAACTGGACCGAAGGCGTCTACATGGCCGCCACCATGGGCTCGGAAACCACGGCCGCCGCCTTCGGCGCCCAGGGCGTGGTGCGCCGCGACCCCTTCGCCATGCTGCCGTTTGCCGGCTACAACATGAGCGACTACTTCCAGCACTGGCTCACGCTGGGCGCCAAGATCCAGGCCCAGGGCGCGGCACTGCCCAAGATCTTCACCACCAACTGGTTCCGCAAGAATGCCGACGGCAAGTTCGTCTGGCCCGGCTACGGCGAGAACATGCGCGTGCTCAAGTGGATGATCGACCGCCTCGAAGGCCAGGCACAGGGCGAGCAGACCGCCTTCGGCATTGCGCCCCAGTACGCCGAGATCAACTGGACCGGCCTGGACTTCTCCGCCGACCAGTTCGCCAGCGTGACCAGCATCGACAAGGCCGCCTGGGCCGAGGAAATGCAGCTGCACACCGAGCACTTCGACAAGCTGGCCCACAAGCTGCCCCAGGAGCTGCTGGTGACCAAGGCCGAACTGGAAAAGCGCCTGGGGACATAAAGCTCCCCCTGAGCGGCTACGCCGCTTCCCCCTCTCGCTTCGCGGGGGGGGACGGCACCCTCGGTGCGGGGCGGCGCGGCCGGCGTAGGCCCTTCCTCGGTGCCCCTTGCTTTGGGCAGCGCCAGTTTCATGGACTGTGGAAGATGCACAGAACAATGAATCCCTGAGTAGCTCTCGACCCATGGAAAAAGCCTCGCACTGCGAGGCTTTTTTTGTGGCGTTTCAACGACGCCCCCCAGACAACAAAAAAAGCCGCGCCTTGTGGGCAGCGGCTTTTTTTGTGGACAGCGCCAAAAACTGGCGTGACCTAAAGCGAGAGACACCGAGGAAGGGCCGCCCCGCACCGAGGGTGTCGTCCCCCTCCCCCGCGAAGCGGGTAGAGAGGGGGAAGCGGCGTAAGCCGCTCAGGGGGAGCTTAGTTACCTTGCCTATCCATGGCGCGGGCCAGATCGGCCATCAGGCGGGCGTCCTGCAGGGCGGCGTTCCAGATGCGCTCGTCAGCGGCGGCCTGCTGGCGGCTCTCGGTCCAGGCGCGGTAGCCGGCACGGGCCATCATGGCGGCGCGGCGGGCGGGGGCGGAGAACAGGGCCAGGCCCATGAAGGCGGCAACCCACAGCACGACCCAGGCGCCCAGCATGTGGCCGTCGGTCCAGTTGTGGGCGACCTCGTTGACCACCACCATCAGCGCGGCCACCAGGGCAGCGAGCAGCAGGGCGCTGGCGCCGCGCTTGCCGGAGAAACGCTTGGCAGCGCTCTTGCGGTCGTCGGCGGCTTGATAGACATGCACCACACCAGGGTGCTCGACACAGTAGGAGTTGTAAATGAAGTTGCTCATGGCAGATAAACCCAGTTAAATGGCCGCTTTTGACGGCGTGGCGGGCGACTAGGGGTAACTATAGGGTTTACCCTAGAGTTCTTCAAATTTATATCTTGAATCTGTAGCATTCACACCAGTGATGACTCAGCGCTCGCTGCCACGGCCATGTCCGCCCTGAACTTCCGCACACTGGATCTGAACCTGCTGCGCGTCTTCGACGAGGTGATGGCGGAGCGCAGCCTCACGCGGGCGGCCCACAAGCTGGCCATCACCCAGCCGGCCGTGAGCAATGCGCTGCGCCGCCTGCGCGAGGCGCTGGGCGACGAGCTCCTGGTGCGCCAGGGCCAGGGCGTGGAGCCCACGCCGCGCGCGCTGGCGCTGTGGCCCGTGATCCGCGAGGCGCTGCAGCAGCTGCAGGACACGCTGACGCCAGGCGAATTCCACCCATCCACCGCCACCGCCACCTTTGTGCTGGCCATGGCCGACGCCACGGCCGCCACGCTGATTCCTCCCATGTTCAGCCTGCTGGAGCGCGAGGCGCCCGGCATCGGCATCCGCGTGCTGCCGCTGACCACGCGCGACCCGCGCAGCCTGCTGGAGGCCGGCGAGGCCGACATGGCCGTGGGCTACTTCCCCGCCGCGCTGGCCGACCTGACGGCGCGCGCGCAGTCGGGCGCCCTGGTGGCCTTCGACAGCCGGCGCCTGTATGAAGGCGAGTACCTGTGCGTGATGCGCCAGGGCCATCCGCTGGCCGATGTGCCGCTGACACTGGACAACTACTGCGCGGCGCGCCACATGCTGGTGAGCTTCTCGGGCCGCTCCTTCGGCTTCATCGACGAGGCCCTGGCCTCGCTGGGCCGCACGCGCCAGGTGGTGCTTACCGTCAACCAGTTCTTCACGGCCGGGCGCGTGGTCATGACCTCCAACCTGCTGACCATATTGCCGCGCCACTTCGTGCCCGTGACCGGCATGGCCGACAAGCTGGTGCTGCGCGAGCTGCCCTTCGACGTGCAGCCCGTGCACGTGGACGCGCTGTGGCGCCGGCGCGGCCAGCATCCTCAGGCCTACGACTGGCTGCTGCGCACGCTCACGCGCTCTGCAGAGGCGACCTTCCCGCACACCTGAGCGCCGTTTGCGGGGCGCCCGCGCCAGCGCAGGTTCTACACTTGGCCGCATGAAGATCCAGCTGCTGTCCGACCTGCACCTCGAGGCCCATCCGCATTTCATCGCCGAGCCCGCACCCGATGCCGACGTGCTGGTGCTGGCCGGCGACATAGGCTCCTACCAGAGCGGCAGCCTGCTGCCGGGCCAGGATTTCGGGCTGGAGCGCTTCTCTCCCCTGCCCCAGTACGCGGGCTGGCCCTGCCCCGTGATCTTCGTGCCGGGCAACCATGAGTACGACATGCAGGACTTCGACGCCGCCCACGCCCGCCTGCGTGCCACCTGCGAGCGCATGGGCATGGTCTGGCTGGAGCGCGAGACGGCCGTGCTGGACGGCGTGCGCTTCGTGGGCACCACGCTGTGGAGCGACTACGACGCCATGTCCATGCATGAAGGCGTGACCGATCTGGCCCGGCTGCTCAAGCTGCGCGAGAAGGCCTTTCGCGCCGCCAATTTCTACCTGCAAAAGACCGGCGGCACGCGCGACGGCGAGCCCTTCCTGGCCGAGCCCATGCGCGAGCAGTCGCTGGTCTGCCAGCAATGGCTGCGCCAGGCGCTGGCCAGGCCCTTCGATGGCCCCACGGTGGCCGTCACGCATTTCGCGCCCAGCCTGCGCAGCGCCGACCCGCGCTACGGCCTGGTGCCGGGCACGGCCGGCTTTTGCAACGTGCTGGATGAACTGCTGCCCTTTGCCGATCTGTGGCTGCACGGCCACCTGCATTCGCCCAGCGACTATGTGGCCGAGGGCCTGCGCGGCGATGGCAGCGCCTGGCGCTGCCGCGTGGTGGCCAACCCGCTGGGCTACGCGCGCAAGGGCGAGCAGGAGGGGTTTTCGCCGCGCTCTACCATCGAGTTGCCGGTGCATGCGACCGCAGGGGCGGCAGAGGCACCGGCCCGTGCTTGACCTGGATCAAGCACTCCACCCCGGCTTGGGCTTAGTCTCGGGCCATATCCAAGGAGGACCTTCATGAACATCCTGCTCGCTGTCGATGGCAGCCCCTACACCCAGAAGATGCTGGCCTACCTGACCTCGCACCCGGAGATCCTGGGTTCGGCCCACAGCTACAGCGCCATCACCGTCCAGCCCCAGCTGCCGGCCCGCGCGCGCGCCGCCCTGGGCAAGGACGTGGTGGACGAGTACTACGCCGAGGAGTCGACCAAGGTGCTGGACCCCGTGTGCAGCTACCTGGCCGAGCACGGCGTGCAGGCAGCCCGCCTGAGCAAGGTCGGCCCGATTGCCGACTCCATCATCAAGGCGGCCGAAGAAGGCAAGTTCGACCTGCTGGTCATGGGCACGCATGGCCACGGCACGCTGGGCCGCCTGGTCATGGGCTCGGTCAGCACCCAGGTGCTGGCCGGCAGCCAGGTGCCTGTGCTGCTGATCCGCTGATCGACCGCTCGATACGCTGCCCCGTGCACACGCAGCGCCCATAACCAGAAAAAGCAAAGCGCGGGCATCACGGCGCAATGAGGCAAGGACGGCACCCTGAGGGAGCCGTCTTTTTTTTTTGCATGGTGCCTTCCCACCATCCTGCGAGCCTGCCGTCACCGGGCTGTCACAGCCGCCTCTTACAGTCGCGCGATTTGTCACACAGGGGGATGGTGAGCATGCGCGCGAGTACTTTGGATTGGCGGCACAAGGCGATTGCAACGGCCTGCCTGGCCCTGTGTGGCGCTGCATGGTCCGCGCCCTTCACCCCGGGCAACCTGGTGGCCTACCGCGTGGGCACGGGCACAGGCGCGCTGCCCGTGTTCCTGGATGAGTACCGCGTGGACGGCACGCTGGTGCAATCGCTGCCGCTGTCAGGCGGAGCGACGCCGCTGACGGCCAGCAGCAAGGGCTCGGAAGGCCTGCTCAACCGCTCGGACAATGGCCTGTGCCTGGTGGTTCCTGGCTATGCCGTGGCCACCGGCGGCACCGAGCCCAACGGCGTCACGGCAGCGGCGGCCCCGCGCGCCGTGGCCGTGGTGGGGTTCGACTCCGACGTGAAAAGCCTGCGCGCGCTCGGCACCACGGCCTTCAGCAAGGACACCATCCGCGCAGCAGCCAGCAGCGACTGCGGCGCCGTCTGGGCCAGCGGCAAGGGTACGGCCACGGCCAACAATGGCATCTGGCATGTGGCTGCCGACGGCACGGGCATCTCCCAACTGAACAGCAGCAATGTCCAGGGCCTGGCGGTCGCCGGCGGCCAGTTGATCGCCGCCATCAACGGAGGCTCGCTCAACCAGATCGGCACGAATTTGCCGACCACGGGCATCCAGACGGCCCTGCCCCTGGCGGGCCTGACGCCCTCCACCTACCGCGGCATCGCCTTCCTGCAACTCGATGGCGGCCCCGCCCTGGCGAACACCGTCTACGTGGCGGACAACGATACCGGCGCCATCCGGAAATTCCGCCTCTCGATGGACGGCACCAGCTGGCAGCCCGCAGGCTCCATTGCCGGCCTGTCCAAGGTCCACGGCCTGGCCGCCTTCGATACCGGCGGCGGCAATGTGATGCTGATGGCCACCGACACCACGGGCCGCCTGTACCGCGCCTTCGATCACGGCGGCTACGCCGGCACGCTGTCGGGCACGGCCGAGTCCATCGCCGCGCCGCAGGACGGCGTGTTCTATGGCGTGGCCTGGGCCCCGCTGGAGACCGTGCCGGCGACCGTGCCCGCCGCCCCCTCCAACCTGGCGGCCACCCC
>NZ_JTKZ01000618.1:0-5572 GCF_000799035.1 Delftia sp. ZNC0008 | reverse complement strand
CTGCGCAGGCCGGCGCGCAGCCGGGCCTGCAGGCGCGGCGCCAGCGCCACCAGCCGGTCGGTATCGCGGCCGGCGTGTGCGGACACGCTCCACAGCAGGCTGGGCACCAGGGCGAGGTAGCCACCGGGGTCGCGGGCCTCGCTGCCGTCCACAGGCTCCTGGACGCTGGCAATCACCTGGGCCCACGGCCCCGTGGCGAATTCCAGGATGTCATCGGGTACGCCCTGGGCACTGGGCAGGCGCCGGATGGCGGCTGCGATCTGCTCGGCCCGGGGCATGACGGTTTCCGGCCAGCGCGGGTCCGCACGCCGCCCTTCCACGCGCCGGAGCGCGGCCGAGACGGGGCCGGTCACCGTGCCATCTTCAGGCGCTTCGCTCGGGCCCACGGGCTGCATGCCGCTGCCGCCCCAACCGTCACGCAGCTGCTGCAGCACCGTGGCAAAGGCCGATGCATCGGCGCGCTGCAGGGCCGCCAGCCGCTTGGCAGCGGAATCGGCCACCTGCAGGAACTGGCCATAGCCCGGTGCGGATTCACTGTCGAACCACAGGCTGCGCGCCGTCAGCTCGTCGAGCAACTGGCGCGCAGGGTGATTGCGGTCCTCGAAAAAGCGCGTGTCCTGGACCACCAGTTGCTGCAGCAGCGGCTCCAGCCGGCCCACCGTGCGCTGCACGGAAGGCAGCAGGCGCGTGTCGGCGGCCATGAAGCGCATCATGCGCTGCAGCGTGTGCAGCGCCGCGCCGTCGTCGGCGCGCGCGCCGGGGGGAGGCTCCTGCGGCTCCTGTGGCTGCAGGGCCTGCATCAGCTGCTCCAGCTGGGCCGAGTGGTGCTGCACGGACTCCAGCGCCATGCAGCTCAGCGAGGTCCAGCCTTCGGGCAGCGCCGCCAGCACGGTGGGTGCCGTCTCGCTGCCCTGCCAGGCGGTGGTCTGCAGCCGGCTTGCGCCGTCCATGGCCGGCGCAAACTGCCCGGGCACGGAATAGGCGGATGGTTGGGCCAGCATGGAAGAAGGCGCCGCAGCGGGCGCCTCGCGGTGTGAATCCATCCAGCGGGGGTCGGACAGCAGGGCGGCCACCAGGCGCCGCGTCAACTCATCTTCCTGCGCCTGCTGGCCGAAGGCGCCGTAGGCGCGGCTCTGTGCCACGGCATCGCCATAGTGTGAAGGCGCACGCCAGCGGTTCGGCCCCGGCATGTCGGTCTGGCGCCGGCCCGGCTCGGGCGGCGGTGCCACGCCATAGGCGGCAGGCTGCACGCCCTGGTCGCGCAGGGACTGGGCCACATGGCCGTACTCGGATACCAGCAATGCGCCCAGATGCTCGCGCATGAAGCCCAGCCAGCAGGCGGCGCATTCGGGCTCGACCCCGGTGTCGTCGATCACGCGCTGCAGCGCCTGCACATAGTTGTGGGGCCTGAGCGGGTTGCGTTCGGGCTGGACACGGTCCAGGCCCTGGATGGCGCTGACCAGGGCATCGAGCTCGGCCAGTGCGATCTCCACCTGCGGAGCCACATGCTGCAGCAGGCGCTGGTGGGCCAGCTGCGACTGCAGCACGGAGTCATCCAGCAGGGAGAGGGAGGCGAAATCGGTGGTGCCGGGCACACCGGACGCACCGGAGATGCCCGGCACCGGCGGCCAGGCGGCAGCGCCACCGGATTGGCCAAAGCATTCCAGCAGCGCCAGCCCATAGCCCTTGAGCATGGCGGCCCGGTGGCGGGCCAGCAATTCCAGCGCCTCGGGGATTTCAGCGCGGCGCGGCAGGCCGGAGCCAGGCAGCTCGGCCTGCTCCATGGCATGAGCCGTGCGCTGCAGCAGCCGCAGGATCAGCGCCTCCGAGCCGCGGACAGCCTGCACCAGGCAGGCCTGCAACGCGGCAACAGAAACGGGTGGAGGATTCATGGCCCGAAGAATACAGGCTCCAGCCCGTGCCGGAGGCGCTTTGAGGCTTGCCTTTGATGCTTACTTCAGTGCCTTGTAGCGCATGCGCTTGGGCTTGGCGCCTTCTTCGCCCAGACGCTTTTTCTTATCGGCTTCGTACTCCTGGTAGTTGCCGTCGAAATACACCCACTGCGAATCGCCTTCGGCGGCCAGGATGTGCGTGGCGATGCGGTCGAGGAACCAGCGATCGTGGGAGATCACCAGCACCGTGCCCGCGTACTCCAGCAGCGCATCTTCCAGCGCGCGCAGGGTTTCCACGTCCAGGTCGTTGGAGGGTTCGTCCAGCAGCAGCACGTTGCCGCCCTGGATCAGCGTCTTGGCCAGGTGCAGGCGGCCGCGCTCGCCGCCGGAGAGGTTGCCGACCTTCTTTTGCTGGTCCTGTCCGTTGAAGTTGAAGCGGCCTGCGTAGGCGCGCGAGGCCATCTGGAACTTGCCGACGTTGATGATGTCCAGCCCGCCCGAGATGTCTTCCCACACCGTCTTGTCGTTGGCCAGCGCGTCACGCGTCTGCTCCACATAGGCCATCTTGACCGTCTGGCCCACGATGACTTCGCCGGAATCGGCCTGCTCGCGCCCCGCGATCAGCTTGAACAGCGTGGACTTGCCGGCGCCGTTGGGGCCGATGATGCCGACGATGGCGCCAGCGGGGATGTTCATGGTCAGGTTGTCGATGAGCACGCGGTCGCCAAAGCTCTTGGTGACGTTGTTGAACTCGATGACCTGGGTGCCCAGGCGCTCGGCCACAGGAATGAAGATTTCCTGGGTTTCATTGCGCTTTTGGTATTCGAAATCGCTCAGTTCCTCGAAGCGCGCGATACGGGCCTTGGACTTGGCCTGGCGGCCCTTGGCGTTCTGGCGAACCCACTCCAGTTCCTTCTTTAGGGCCTTGGCACGGGCTTCCTCGCCCTTTTGCTCGGACTCCAGGCGGTTTTGCTTCTGGATCAGCCACTCGGAGTAGTTGCCCTTGTAGGGAATGCCGTGGCCACGGTCCAGTTCCAGGATCCACTCGGCGGCGTTGTCCAGGAAGTAGCGATCGTGGGTGATGGCCACCACGGTGCCGGTGAAGCGGTGCAGGAACTGCTCCAGCCATTCCACGGACTCGGCGTCCAAGTGGTTGGTGGGCTCGTCCAGCAGCAGCATGTCGGGCTTGGACAGCAGCAGCTTGCACAGCGCCACGCGGCGCTTCTCGCCGCCGGACAGTTTGCCGATCACGGCGTCCCAGGCCGGCAGGCGCAGGGCGTCGGCGGCGATCTCCAGCTGGTGCTCGGAGTCGGTGCCGGCAGCGGCGATCTTGGCTTCCAGCTCGCCTTGCTCGGCAGCCAGCGCGTCGAAGTCGGCGTCGGGCTCGGCGTAGGCGGCGTAGATTTCATCGAGGCGCGCGCGGGCCGCGTTGACTTCGGCCATGGCCTCTTCCACGGCCTGGCGCACCGTGTGCTCTGGATTGAGCTGAGGCTCCTGCGGCAGATAGCCGATGGACAGGCCCTGCATGGGCAGCGCCTCGCCTTCGAATTCCTTGTCCACCCCGGCCATGATCTTGAGCAGCGAGGACTTGCCAGAGCCGTTCAGACCCAGCACGCCGATCTTGGCGCCCGGGAAAAAGCTGAGAGAGATATCCTTCAAGATCTGCCGCTTGGGCGGCACGGTCTTGGTGAGGTGGTTCATCGAAAAAACGTATTGAGCCATTCTGGTCCGAGTACTTGAATCGTTGATTTCTGCAAAAACCGGGCAACAAATCGGTTGCACGCCAGCCGTGATTATCGGCGCATGCGACAATACCCTGCGTTGCGGGTTCCAGTTGCCCGTGACATCAGCATTCCAGCTGGGGACGATGGACGCTGTTTTCCAGGCTCCCGACATTGAACCTCATCCGCCTACGACTGGTCCGGCAACCGCCCTGGTTGCCTCGGCAGGCTGATACCCAGCGCCCCGGACGGGCGCATCTTTGATCACATGACATTTGAAGAACTGAATCTGGCTCCCGCCATTCTGAAGGCCGTGCTTGAGGAGGGTTACGAGAACCCGACTCCCATCCAGGCACAGGCCATTCCGGCGGTGCTCGCCGGCCACGACCTGCTGGCAGGCGCCCAGACCGGCACCGGCAAGACCGCGGCCTTCACCCTGCCCATGCTGCACCGCCTCTCGCAAGGCCAGGTGCCGCGCAACAAGTTCGGCGGCAAGGGCATCCGCGCCCTGGTGCTGACGCCCACGCGTGAACTCGCAGCGCAGGTCGAGGAATCGGTGCGCAGCTACGCGAAGTACCTGGACATCAACTCCACCGTCATCTTCGGCGGCGTGGGCATGAAGCCCCAGATCGACCGCATCAAGAAGGGCGTGGACATCCTGGTCGCCACGCCGGGCCGCCTGCTGGATCTGCAGCAGCAAGGCTTCATGGACCTGTCCACCGTCGAAGTCCTGGTGCTCGACGAAGCCGACCGCATGCTGGACATGGGCTTCATCCACGACGTCAAGAAGGTGCTGGCCCTGGTGCCCAAGGAAAAGCAAAGCCTGCTGTTCTCGGCCACCTTCAGCGACGAGATCCGCGACCTGGCCAACGGCCTGCTGCGCAATCCGCAGTCCATCCAGGTCACGCCCAGCAACACCACCGTGCAGCGCATCACCCAGGTGATCCACCCCGTGGGCCGCGGCAAGAAAAAGCAGGTGCTGCTGCACATCATCAACGAGAACAACTGGAGCCAGGTTCTGGTGTTCACGCGCACCAAGTTCGGCGCCAACAACGTTGCCGAATTCCTGACCAAGAACAACATCAGCGCCATGGCGCTGCACGGCAACAAGAGCCAGAGCGCACGCACCCAGGCACTGGCCGGCTTCAAGACCGGCGAGCTGCGCGCACTGGTGGCCACCGACATCGCTGCACGCGGCATCGACATCGATGAGCTGCCGCACGTCGTGAACTACGAAATCCCCAACGTCTCCGAAGACTACGTGCACCGCATCGGCCGCACGGGCCGTGCCGGGCGCGAAGGCCATGCCGTCAGCCTCGTGTGCATGGACGAAGAAGGCTTCATGATGGACATCGAGCGCTTCACCAAGCAGGAAATCCCCGTGCAGGTGCTCGAAGGCTTCGGCCCGGAAGAAGGCGAAGTGGCCGAACCCATCGCCATGGGCCGCCAGACCATCTGGGGCGGCGCGGGCAAGCCGCCCAGCCGTGACGTCATGCAGGCCGCCGCCAAGGCTGCGCGCCAGGAAATGATGGACCGCATCCGCACCAACAAGGCTGCCCAGCCCGACCGCGGCGGTCGTGCAGGCGGCCGTGGCCAGGCAGCACCCAAGGCAGGCTCGGACGAAGGCCGCTCCGAAGGCAGCGCAGGCGGCCAGGGCCGTGGCCGCAACCACGCCGGCGCAGGCGCCAACAACAAGCCGCGCCGCGACCGCTTCGACGGTCCGGGCAACGGCTCCGGCGCTGCTCACCGCCCCAAGGCAGGTCCCCAGAACGCCCCCCGTCGCGGCCCGCGTCCTGACGGCGAAGGCGGCGGTGGCCGTCGCTTCGACGACCAGCCCCCGCGCGCTGATGCCCACCTGGGCACGCAGCTCGGCCATGCACGCAGCAGCGGACCGCGCGGCGGTGCCGGTGGCGGCCAACCCGACCCGATGCGCACCAGCGTGGACACCATGGCACGCGG
>NZ_JTKZ01000163.1:0-4338 GCF_000799035.1 Delftia sp. ZNC0008 | reverse complement strand
CCGCTTCTGCTGCTTCTGCCGCAGCCGAGCCCGCTGCAGCCAAGGCCGCTGAGGCAACCGCAGAACGCGGCCTGCCCAAGGTCCAGGCCTACCAGTTGCCCGTGTCCGAGCTGCAGGCGCTGGCCGCCGCCTCGGGCCTGCAATGGGTGGGCTCCGATGCCGACAAGGTGGCCGCTGCGCAGGCAGCCATCGCGGCCGAACCGCAGCCCGAGCGCGTCGTGCGCGAGCGCCCGCCCATGGTCGTGCTGGATGACGGTCCTCTGATCCTCGTGGAAACACGCAAGGACCTGAGCGACCTGCAGCTGCCATTCGAGCAGCAACCGCAGGGCGTGGCCCATGTCTGACCACAGACAGTGACGACACAGGGGCCCTCGCGGCCCCTGTTTGTTTCTGCCGCCACCCCCGTCCATCTGTCTTTTCTCCCTCTCTATCCTGGAGCTTGCGTCCCGCCATGCTGTTGCTGCTCTCCCCCGCCAAATCGCTGGACTACGACACACCGCTGCCGCCGAAGCTGCCACACACGCTTCCCGTCTTCTCCGAACAGCCGCTGGAGCTGATCGAAGTGCTGCGCCGCCAATCGCCGCAGCAACTGTCGGAACTCATGGGCATCAGCGACAAGCTGGCTGCGCTCAACGTGGCGCGCTACGAGGCCTTCAGCCCTCGCTTCACGGCCACAAATGCCCGCCAGGCGCTGCTGGCCTTCAACGGTGATGTCTATGAAGGCCTGCAGGCGCGCAGCCTGGACGCCGAAGACCTGGACTGGGCGCAGCAGCACATCGCCATCCTCAGCGGCCTGTACGGCGTGCTGCGTCCGCTGGACCGCATGCAGCCCTACCGCCTGGAAATGGGCACCCGGCTGGAGACCGCGCATGGCAGCAACCTCTACCAGTTCTGGGGCAGCCGCATTGCCGAGTACCTGAACCAGCGCGCGGCCCGGCAGCCGGCGGGCGAGCGCGTCGTCGTCAACCTGGCTTCGCAGGAATACTTCAAATCGGTAGACTTGAAGCACCTCAAGCCCCCGGTGGTGGAATGCGCGTTCGAGGATTACAAGAACGGCGCCTACAAGATCATCAGCTTCCATGCCAAACGCGCGCGCGGGCTGATGGCACGATTTGCCATACAGCAACGCGCTCGCAGCGCGGCTGAACTCGAAGCCTTCGATCTGGAAGGCTACGCACTGGCGCCAGCTTCCTCGACGCCTGCGCGCCTGGTGTTCCGCCGCAAGACCGCTGACTGAGCCTCGCCGGCCACCGGCCGGCCCCGGCCTCGATGCCTTTGGAGTCCATTCACTGCGGCAAGGGCCGCACTGCACGCCATGAGCCTCAAATCCTCACCAGATTCCCCGAGCACCGCGCAGGACCTGCCGGCGGGTCTCACGCCTGAACTCATGCAATGGGTACGCGACCAGCGCGCCTCCGGCATAGGGCCTGCGGCCCTGCTGCGCTCCATGCGCGACGTGGGCTGGAGCGAAGAACTGGCCCGGCGGGCGTTGGACCTGCCCCACCAAGGCGAAGCGGCGCCACCGGCCGTCGTCGTCTCGGCCTCCTCGCTGCCCGAGCCGGACCTCTCCCAGGACCCCACCAGCATCGATGTCGGCGACCGCAAGGTCCAGGTACTGGTCAGCATGCGCAACCCGCGCATCGTGGTCTTCGGCAACCTGCTCTCGCATGAGGAGTGCGACGCCATCATCGCCGCCGCGCGTCCGCGCATGGCGCGCTCGCTCACCGTGGCCACGCAAAGCGGCGGTGAAGAGATCAATGACGACCGCACCAGCAACGGCATGTTCTTCCAGCGCGGGGAAACCGGCATCGTCCGCCAGCTGGAAGAACGCATCGCCCGCCTGCTGCGCTGGCCGCTGGACCACGGCGAAGGCCTGCAGGTGCTGCACTACGGCCCGGGCGCCGAGTACAAGCCCCACCACGACTACTTCGCGCCCGGCGAACCCGGCACGCCTACCATCCTCAAGCGCGGCGGCCAGCGCGTGGGCACCCTGGTCATCTACCTGAACGAGCCCGAGCGCGGCGGCGCCACCATCTTTCCCGAAGTGCCACTGCAAGTGGTTCCGCGCCGGGGCAACGCCGTCTTCTTCAGCTACGAACGCCCCGACCCCTCCACGCGCACCCTGCACGGCGGCGCGCCCGTGCTGGCCGGCGAAAAATGGATCGCCACCAAATGGCTGCGCGAGCGCGAATTCCACTGAAGAGCCAGCGAACCCGGGCGTACCCACCCTTATTGACCTTATATGGCCGCCCATGCCTGCGGGCATGGAAATTCAGTTAGCTTCAAAGCCTGGGTCCACGCGCTCCGCGCGGACCGTCCAGGCCTGACCAGCGCCGGCACGGCCGGCCCTTTTTCCATGAACACTCCCGAACAATCCCAGCTGGGCAAAAGCTCTGCCTACATCGACCAGTACGCCCCCTCGCTGCTGTTCCCCCTGCCCCGCGCGCCCAAGCGCGAGGAAATCGGCATTCAGGGAAGCCAGATGCCCTTCTTCGGCGCCGACCTGTGGACGGCGTTCGAACTGTCCTGGCTCAACCTGCGCGGCAAGCCGCAGGTGGCTCTCGTGCATTTCACGATCCCCTGCGAGACCCCCAATCTCATCGAAAGCAAGTCGTTCAAGCTCTACCTCAACAGCTTCAACAACACCCGCCTGTCCGACGCTGCCGAAGTCCAGGCACGCCTTCGCACCGACCTGGCCGAAGCGCTATGGCGAGGCAGCGAGCAAAAGGGCAGCATCGGCGTGAAGATCATCGGCCTGGACCGCTTCGACCAGGAAATGGTGCAGGAACTGGACGGCCTGCTGCTGGACCGCCTGGACGTGGAATGCACGCAGTACCAGCCCGCCCCAGAGCTGCTGCACGCCAACCACGAGGAAGCGCCCGTCACCGAGACCCTCGTCAGCCACCTGCTCAAGAGCAACTGCCTGGTCACAGGCCAGCCCGACTGGGGCAGCGTGCAGATCCGCTACAGCGGCGCGCAGATCGACCAGGAAGGCCTGCTGCAATACCTGGTGAGCTTCCGCAACCACAACGAATTCCATGAGCAATGCGTGGAACGCATCTTCATGGACATCTGGACCCGCTGCCGCCCCATCAAGCTCTCGGTGTACGCACGCTACACGCGCCGTGGCGGCCTGGACATCAACCCATTCCGCACCAGCCATCCTGGCGCGCTGCCGGCCAACGTGCGCTCTGCACGGCAGTAAAAGAGGCGGCCGGCCATCCTCAGGCCGGCCGTCATTTCAAGCTTTTCACCGGCATGCCGACGCCGCAGCGGCATGCCCGCACTCCTGCCCATCGAGCCCCGCGCCCAGGCTCCTGTCGGCGGCCCGCACCTGAATTCTGAAAAACAGGAATCGTCCTGCATCGATTCAGATTGACTTTTCAGATCACCCTATTTGAGCCTATTTCGCCTCGATTTATCTGCCACGGATGGATCGTCGAAAACACGGAATTCACTAAATAGCTTGCTATTGAAATGGCAGCAAAAATCTCCGTCGATGCATTCAGAAACATCGTCAGGAGTTGTCTTAGAGACAAGCGAGAAAAAAGTTCATAGGCTTGGCGGCACAAGAAATGACTTCAGGCAGCAATGAATCGCCGCCTGAAAGTCAGGCATAGGCAGGTGCCTTTTTCCTGCCAATGCCCCACGCAGAACTGTCCTGGCGCGCAGCGCCAAAGCGGCAGTCCACCGCCAACCTTGAGGGAGAGACCATCCATGCATCGCTTTCATTCAGCGCCTTGACGCAGTGCGCTGACGCCAAGGCCCTGTGCCTGGGCACGGCTGATTCCCTGCGCATGCGCAATTCGGAAGAACCGCCAACCAACGCCCTGGTGCCCGCTTCGGCCTGAATTGCGTTTTCCCTTTTCCACGTTTTCTGCGATTGGCGCGGCTTCCCGCTATGGCCTCGTGTATGCACTCATGTGCAACGCCACCGTACAGCATGCGGGCCAGTGCATCCAGCCAATGGCCGAAATGGCGCCGCCGCTGGTCCAGGCAACCGTCTCAGCCGTAGAGATCAACAAACAGACCATGCAGCAGGCCCAGAACCTGCTGGATGCGCCCATGTACTTGCAAAACGCGATCTTGCAGGCACGCCGGTGCCTGGGCCAATCCCGGCAGTTGACGGTGGTGGCTGACCGCGAATGGTCACGAGTTTCAAGAAAGGTACTTCCATGAATGCTGCCCACGCCACCCCCCGCCCGGCCTGGAGCCCCGCCTTGTCCGGGACAGTGGCTGCGCTGGCGGTCAGCGCGCCCGGCTCGGCCCTGGCGCAGGTCTTGCCACCCCAGGTCATCGTCACCTTTGGCCCCGCCCCGGTGGCCGTGCCTCTGGGGC
>NZ_JTKZ01000740.1:0-8135 GCF_000799035.1 Delftia sp. ZNC0008 | reverse complement strand
CGCAGCCGCGCGCGGGCCAGGGCTTCGTCGTCAACGATCAGGATGTGCATGGTGCTTCTTCTTCGATAAAGCCTTCGTGGGTTGGCTGGCAGGCGGTGCCAGCGGCAGGCTGATGCGCACCACGAAATGCCCGTTGAGCGTGCGCGCCGTGAGGTGGGCCTGCAGGTCGTGCAGCAGCGACAGCCGGGCGCGCACATTGGCCAGCGCAATGCCGTTGCCGCGCGTGCCGGCTGCGCTGGCGGAATCGATCTCGGAGGGCAGGGTGTTGGTGATGCGCACCTCCACCAGATCGCCACGGCGCTCGGTGCGCACCTGCAGCTTGCCGCCGCGTGCGCTGGGCTCCACGCCATGGCGTATGGCGTTTTCCACCAGCGGCTGCAGCAGCAGCGGCGGCAGCAGGGCGCCGTGGGCGGCAGGGTCCAGTTGCCAGCGCACCTGCAGCCGTTCGCCAAAGCGCACCTGCTCGATGGCCAGGTAGCGCTGGGCCAGCTCGATCTCCTCGGCCAGCGTGGTCGTGCTGTGCGGCTCGGCCAGCGCATAGCGGAACAGGTCGCTGAGGTCCTCCAGCAGGGCCTCGGCCTTGGCGGGCTCGGCGCGCACCAGGGCGATGGCGCTGTTGAGCGTGTTGAACAGGAAATGCGGGCGTATGCGCGACTGCAGCTCGGCCAGCCGCGCCTGCGTGTCGGCGGGTGCGTGGCCGCGTGCGCGCAGCACCAGGGCTGCGACCAGCAGGGCTGCCAGCAGTCCGCCGGACACGGCGCTGGCCAGCCAGGGGGCGCTGGTGCCGCCGGCCAGGTGCAGCATGGCGCAGGCATACAGCCCGGCCGCCATGCCCAGCAGCACGCCGGCCGCGTACTGGCCGGAGGCGGGCAGCCGCTGCAGCGGGTGCTTGAGCAGGCAGGCGGCCACCAGCCAGACCAGCGTGCCGGGCAGGCAGGCGCCGGTCAGCAGGGCCATGCCCTGCAGCCACTGCAGGGGCGAGTCGGCGCCGAACATCGAGGCCGTTGCCACCACGGCCTGCACAAACAGCACGGCGCGCAGCACCACGCCTACGTTGCAGGCGTCAAAGACCAGCGCCGCGGGCAGGGGCGGGGGGGCAGTGGTGGGGGTCGGCTGGGTCGGCAAGGGGCGGCAGGTAGTGTTTCGGCGGGTGGGGTTCGCGCCGCATGCCCGGATTATGGTCATGCCGGGCGGGCCTGCACAGCGGTCACACCGCCCATGCACACCCATGCACGCCCATGCAGGCCCGTGTAGGCCCCTGCACGGGCGTGGCGCCGCCCAGGTCGATAGAATCTTCGCTTCCTGCCTGCGCCGGGGGGCGATGCCGCCCGCCGCCTGCGCTGCCTGCACAGCCCCATCGAAGATCGCGTCCTCACATGTCTGCCAATCAACCAACGTCCGCCTCGCACAACCAGCTCGATACCAAGGCCCAGGCCTGGTCCGCTCTCTTCGAAGAGCCGATGAGCGATCTGGTCAAGCGCTATACCTCCAGCGTGTTCTTCGACAAGCGCCTGTGGCAGGCCGACATCACGGGCAGCCTGGCGCATGCCGAGATGCTGGCGGCCCAGGGCATCATCGCCGCCGCCGACCATGAAGCCATCCGCAAGGGCATGGCGCAGATCACGCAGGAGATCGAGTCCGGCCAGTTCGAGTGGAAGCTCGACCTGGAAGACGTGCACCTGAACATCGAGGCCCGCCTGACCCAGCTGGTCGGCGACGCCGGCAAGCGCCTGCACACGGGCCGCAGCCGCAACGACCAAGTGGCCACCGACGTGCGCCTGTGGCTGCGCGGCGAGATCGACCTCATCGAAGGCCTGCTGGGCGAGCTGCAGCTGTCCCTGGTCGAAGTGGCCGAGAAGAACGTGGACGTGATCCTGCCCGGCTTCACCCACCTGCAGGTGGCCCAGCCCGTGAGCTTTGCCCACCACCTGCTGGCCTATGTGGAAATGTTCAAGCGCGACGCCGAGCGCATGCTGGACCTGCGCCGCCGCGTCAACGTGCTGCCGCTGGGCAGCGCCGCCCTGGCCGGCACCACCTACCCGCTGGACCGCGAGCGCGTGGCCCGCACCCTGGGCATGGAAGGCGTCTGCCAGAACTCGCTGGACGGCGTCAGCGACCGCGACTTCGCCATCGAATTCACCTCGGCCGCCAGCCTGTGCATGGTGCACGTGAGCCGCCTGTCCGAAGAGCTGATCATCTGGATGAGCCAGAACTTCGGCTTCATCCGCATCGCCGACCGCTTCACCACGGGCTCGTCGATCATGCCGCAGAAGAAGAACCCCGACGTGCCCGAACTGGCGCGCGGCAAGACCGGCCGCGTGGTCGGCCACCTGATGGGCCTGATCACCCTGATGAAGGGCCAGCCCCTGGCCTACAACAAGGACAACCAGGAAGACAAGGAGCCGCTGTTCGACACGGTGGACACCCTGAAGGACACGCTGCGCATCTTCGCCGAGATGATCGGCGGCCAGGCCGACCCGGCCACGGGCGGCAAGAAGGGCGGCATCACCGTCAACGCCGAAGCCATGCGCGCCGCCGCGCTCAAGGGCTACGCCACGGCCACCGACCTGGCCGACTACCTGGTCAAGAAGGGCCTGCCCTTCCGCGACGCGCACGAGACCGTGGCCCATGCCGTCAAGCTGGCCTCGCAAAAGGGCGTGGACCTGACCGAGCTGCCGCTGGCCGAACTGCAGGCCTTCAACCCCGGCATCGAGGCCGATGTCTTCGAGGCGCTCAGCCTGGAAGGCTCGCTCAATGCGCGCAACACCCTGGGCGGCACGGCGCCGGCCCAGGTGCGCAAGCAGCTGGCAGGCCACCAGGCGCGCTTGAACGCACGCCTGAACGCACGCCTGGGCTGATCCCCCCGTTCGCCGGAGCCACGCCATGACATCCTCCCGCCGCCAACTGCTGACCGGCGCGCTGCGCGCCGCCGGCGCAGTGACTGCCGTTGCCGCCTCGTCGGCCCTGGCTCCGCTGGCCTGGGCACAGCCCGGGCAGGCCATCCGCATCCTGGTGGGCTTTCCGCCGGGCGGCGGCACGGATGCCATCGCACGCCTGCTGGCCGACCGGCTCAAGGACGTGCTGGGCACCACGGTGCTGGTGGACAACCGCCCCGGCGCGGGCGGCCAGATCGCGGCGCAGCAGCTCAAGGCGGCTGCGGCCGATGGCCACACGCTGTTCCTCACGCATGACCACACCATCTCCATCCTGCCCCAGGTGGTGAAGAAGCCGGGCTTCGACTCGGCCCATGACTTCGTTCCCGTGGCCGGCTTTGCCACCTTCGTGAACGCGCTGGCGGTCTCCGCCAGCACGCCGGCGCGCAACCTCGCCGAGTATGTGGAGTGGGTGCGCCAGGGCGCAAAGCGCGGCAGCATAGGCATACCCGCGCCCGCGTCCACGCCGGAATTCCTGGTCAGGCTGCTGGGCGAGCACTACAGGCTGGACTTGGTGGCCGCGCCCTACCGGGGCAGCGCGCCCATGCTGGCCGACATGCTGGGCAACCAGATCCCGGCCGGCATCGCCTCGGTGCAGGACTTCATGGAAAACCACAAGGCCGGCAAGCTGCGCGTGATCGGCGTGCTGGGCACGCGCCGCCAGGCCACCATGCCCGAAGTGCCCACGCTGGCCGAGCAGGGCGTCAAGGGCTTCGAGGACACGCCCTACTACGGCATCTACGCGCCGCGCGGCACGCCCCAGGCCTTCATCGACCGCTTCTCCGCCGCCGTGGCCACCGTGCTCAAGCAGCCCGATGTGCACGAGCAGCTCACCGCCCTGGGCCTGACCGTGGGCCACATGCCGCCCGCCCAGCTGGCCGAGCGCGAGCAGGCCTATACCCAGGTCTGGAAACGCATCATCCAGACCAGCGGCTTCCAGCCGCAGTAAGACAGGCGGACTGCGGGGCGACAGCCTCCGCGGCCGGCAGGCGCTGTGAACCGGCAAGCGCTGTGTCTTGGTGCTGCCATCGCCGGGGTTGGCAGCGCGGCGTGTGGCGCGAATCCTTGTGATCAGACATATATGACGCCCTTGTGCGCCGATGTCTTACAGATGGATACACCGCAGACCCGGTTCCGGGCACCCGCAGCAGGGCCTGCAGCGGATGCGGCCCGGTATCATCCCGCGCAGTGGTTTTCAGCCGCAGCGGATGCGGCCCTGCATTCGGCGCATGCGGGCGGCGGGCATCTGCCTCGTTGCAGCCCTTGCCGCCGAGCCCTGCCTGCAGCGCAGGGTTTTTCATTTGCGGCCCGTGCACCGTGCACGGCGCGCGCCGCAGCGCTGAAAGCCTGCTCATTCCAAGAAAACACCGGGCCATCTGAGCCCGACAGAAGGGATTGCCATGGGGGTGCTTCGCACGACAGCGATCAAGGGGTTCCAGAGTCCGCCGGCGCACGGCCGGCCCTGGGGCCGGTGGGGTTTGGGCCTGCTGCTGGGATCGGCGGCGCTGGCGGCGCAGGCCGTGGGCGTGCGCCAGTTCAGCCCGCAGGGAGAGGTGGCCAAGGTCGAGCAGGTGGTGGTGCAGTTCGATGGCACGGCCGTGCGCTTTGGCGACCCCAAGGCCGCCGCGCCGGTCACGCTCAGCTGCAGCGATGCGGCGGCCACCCAGGGCACGGGCCGCTGGAACAGCGACCGCGAATGGGTGTTCGACTTCAAGCAGGCCCTGCCGCCCGGCGTGCGCTGCACGGCCCAGCTGGTGGCCGGCTACAAGTCGCCTGCGGGCACGGCCGTGACGGGCGCTGCCAGCTACCAGTTCCAGACCGGCGGCCCGGCCGTGCTGGACATGGCACCCGACACCTATGAACAGATCGACGAGGAGCAGTACTTCGCGCTGCGCCTGTCGGGCCCGGCCACCGTGCAAAGCCTGCAGCAGCACATGTGGTGCACGGCCGAAGGCGTGGGCGAGCGCATTCCCGTGCGCCTGATCGAAGGCAAGGAGCGCGACGAGCTGCTCAAGCACCGCGGCTGGGACAAGGCCGCTGCCAAGAACCCGCTGCAGTACGCCACGCTGGCCTGCAACCGCCGCCTGACGGCGGGCACGACCATGAAGCTGGTCTTCGGCGCCGGCATTGCCACGCCCAACGGCGTGGCCAGCCGCCAGGACAAGCGCTTCGAGTACCGCGTGCGCGAGCCCTTCGCCGCCGAGTTCAGCTGCGAGCGCGAGAACGCCCAGGCCGCCTGCCTGCCGATCCGCCCCATGCGCCTGAACTTCAATGCCCCCGTGCCGCGCAAGCTGGCCGAGGGCATTCGCCTGAGCAGCGGCGCCTCCAAGGTGGCGCCCGTGATTGACGGCGAATACGGCGAAAAGCTCAGCGAGGATTCGCTGGTGCAGAACCTGAGCTTCCCGGCCACCATGCAGGCCCAGGCGCGCTACACGGTGGAGCTGCCTCCGCAGTTCAAGGACGCGGCAGGCCGCAGCCTGAGCAATGCCGACATGTTCCCGCTGCAGGTGGCCACGGGCGCGCTGCCGCCGCTGGCCAAGTTCGCGGCCTCGCCCTTCGGCATCGTCGAGCGCTACGCCGAAGGCCCGGACGGCCCGGCCCTGCTGCCCGTGACGCTGCGCAATGTGGAGTCCGAGCTGGCCACCAGGTCCCTGGATGCCAGCCGCGTGAGCACCAAGCAGCCCGGCAGCGATGCCGAGATCATCGCCTGGATGCGCCGCGTGGCGGACTACGAGTCCTCCGACATGGACCGCAAGCGCGCCTCGCGCGACATCAAGGGCCCGCTGCCGCCCGTGATCGACAACGAAAACCGCGACTATGTGCAGACGCGCATGCTGTCGCTGCTGGCCGGCCAGGGCGACGTCAAGACGCTGGAACTGCCCAAGCCCGTCAAGGGCGATCCGCGCCCATTCGAGGTGGTGGGCATTCCGCTCACGCCGGGCTTTCATGTGGTCGAGATCGCCTCGCCGCTGCTGGGGCAGTCGCTGCTCGACGAGCGCTACGGCTCGGCGCGCAGCATGTATGTGCGCACCTCGGCCCTGGTGACCAACCTTTCCGTGCACTTCAAGCTCGGCCGCGAGAACGCGGCCGCCTGGGTCACCACGCTGGACAAGGGCCAGGCCGTGGCCAATGCCAGGGTCCAGGTCTCCGACTGCAATGGCAAGGTGCTGACCTCGGCCACCACCGATGCCAGCGGCGTGGCCCGCCTGGACGGCCTGTCGCCCGAGCCGCCCCAGTGCACGGGCGGTGTCGGCTACCGCTCGCCGGCCTACTTCGTCAGCGCACGCGCCCAGGGCAAGGACGGCCAGCAGGAGCTGGCCTTCACCTGGAGCGACTGGCAGCGCGGCATCGAGTCCTGGCGCTTCAACGTGCCCACCAGCCGCAGCGCCCAGCGCGACGAGGTGGCCCACACCATCTTCGACCGCACGCTGCTGCGCGCCGGCGAGACCGTGTCCATGAAGCACCTGATGCGCACCCAGACCGGCATCGGCCAGGGGCAGGGCGGCTTTGCGCTGCCCGAGCAGCGGCCCACGCAACTGGTCATCACCCATGAAGGCAGCGGCCAGCAGTACACGCAGCCGCTGCAGTGGCGTTCCACGGGCACGGGCGGTCTGAGTGCGGAAAACAGCTTCTCCGTGCCCAAGGGCGCCAAGCTGGGTTCGTATTCGGTGGAGCTGCGCGGCGAGGGCAACGGCTCGCGCGGGCGCAACAACCGCTTCGGCACGGGCAGCTTCCGTGTCGAGGAATTCCGCCTGCCCGTGCTCGAAGGCCGTGTGGGACCCGAAGGCAAGCAGGCCCTGGTCGGCGTCTCCAGCCTGCCGGTGCAGGTGCAGGTGAACTACGTCTCCGGCGGCCCGGCCGCCAACCTGCCGGTGCGCGTGTCCGCCCTGGTGCGTTCCACCTGGATGGACCGCAGCGACTGGCAGGGCTTCAGCTTCTCGGCACCGCGCAGCGCCCAGGACACGGGCCAGAGCGATGACGAGGAGGCCACGGCCTCCCAGGACAGCAAGGTGGTGGCCGACAAGCTGCCCGTGACGCTGGACCGTGAAGGACTGGGCAAGCTCAAGATCGAGAACCTGCCCAAGCTGCGCGAGCCGCGCGAGCTGCTGATCGAGGCCACCTATGCCGACCCCAATGGCGAGGTGCAGACCCTGCGCAGCACGCAGATGCTGTGGCCCGCGGCCATCGTGGCCGGCGTGCGCGCCGAAAGCTGGATCACCACGGGCCGCAAGCTGCAGTTCCAGGCGCTGGCCCTGGGCGTGGACGGCAAGCCCCAGGCCGGCGTGCCGGTCAAGGTCGAGGCCATCTCCCGCGTCACCACCAGCAGCCGCAAGCGCCTGGTGGGGGGCTTCTACAGCTACGACAACCAGACCACGCTCCAATCCATGGGCACGGTGTGCACGGGCAACAGCGATGCCCAGGGCATGGTGCAGTGCGAGGCCCAGCTGTCGCAGCCCGGCGAGGTCGAGCTGATCGTCACCGCCTCCGACAAGGACGGCCGGCCCGCCCAGGCCGCCTCCAGCGTCTGGGTCACGCGCCAGGGCGAACTGTGGTTCGGCGGCGAGGACCATGACCGCATGGACGTGCTGCCCGAAAAGCGCAGCTACGAGCCCGGCGAGACCGCGCGCTTCCAGGTGCGCATGCCCTTCCGCTATGCGACGGCCCTGGTCGCCGTGGAACGCGAAGGCATCGTCAGCACCCAGGTCATGCAGCTCAATGGCCAGAACCCCACCGTGGAGCTGAAGGTCCAGCCCGACTGGGGGCCCAACGTCTACGTGAGCGTGCTGGCCCTGCGCGGGCGGCTGCGCGAGGTGCCCTGGTACAGCTTCTTCACCTGGGGCTTCAAGGCGCCGCGCGAGTGGTGGAATGCCTTCTGGCACGAGGGCAAGGAGTACATCGCGCCCACGGCCCTGGTCGATCTGTCCAAGCCCGCCTACCGCCTGGGCATGGCCGAGATCCGCGTGGGCACCAAGGCCCATCGCATCGACGTCAAGGTCACGGCCGACCAGGCCAGCTACCAGGTGCGCGGCACCGCCAAGGTCACCATCAGCGCCACGCTGCCCGACGGCAAGCCCGCCGCTGGCGCCGAGGTGGCGCTGGCGGTCGTGGACCAGGCCCTGCTGGAGCTCATGCCCAACACCAGCTGGCAGCTGGCCGACGCCATGCTGCGCCGCCGCGAGTGGGGCGTGCAGACCTACGCGG
>NZ_JTKZ01000326.1:0-3262 GCF_000799035.1 Delftia sp. ZNC0008 | reverse complement strand
GTGGCCAGGGCACCGACCCAGTACACGGCATTCCAGCCGCCCAGGTCCGAGAGCACGCCGGCCACGCTGCGCGAGGCCAGGATGCCGATCAGCAGCCCGCTCATGACCAGGCCCACGGCGCGCCCGCTGGCGCCGGGCGCCGCAAAGCTGGCCGCCATGGGCACCAGCACCTGGGCCGCGACCGAGAACAGCCCCGTCATCAGCGTGCCCGCCGCCAGCAGCGCAAAGCTGTGCGCCATGCCGCTGGCCAGCATGCCCAGTGCGGCCAGCAGCATCAGGCCCAGCACCAGGCGGCGGCGTTCCAGCATGTCGCCCAGCGGCACGAGCAGCAGCAGTCCCAGCGCATAGGAGACCTGGGCCATGGTCACTGTCAGTGAGGCACGCGCCTCGCTGATGCCCAGGTCGATGGCGATGGAGTGCAGCAGCGGCTGGTTGAAGTAATTGGCGCCCGCGCACAGGCCGCAGGCCGTGGCCATGAGCAGCAGGGTGCTCTGGGGCAGCACGGGCGCGGCGGTGGCCTGCATGGGCGGCGAGGGCAGGGCGGAGGCCGGGGAGGATCTGTTCATCGGACGAATGCCTGTGGTATCTGCTGATGGGTGGCAAGCGGATGGCTCAGACCCACAGCGGCGGCCGCGCCGGCTGGGCGGTGGCGGGCAGTGCGGCCACGGCATCGACCTCGATCAGCATGCCGGGCAGGGCCAGCCGGGGCACGGGGATCAGGGTGCAGGCCGGAAAGCGCGGCAGGGTATTGCTGGGGGCGCCATCGCCGGGGGCACCGTCGCTCCAATGCAGGCGCACGGCGGCCTGCCAGTCGTTGAAGCGGGCCTCCGAGTGGTCCACGATGAGCAGGGGCAGCTTGACCACCTGGCCCATGTCCGCGCCCGCCGCCTGCAGCGCCAGCTTGAGGTTGGACAGGGCCTGCTGCGCCTGGGCCGCGAAGCTGTCGGGCAAGTCGCCCGCCTGGTTCTCGCCGCCCTGGCCCGAGACGAAGGCCCATTGCGCCGGCCCGTGCACGGTGACCACATGGGTGTAGCCGTTGGGCGTGGCGTCGTAGAGACCGGCGGGCTGCAGATGGTGCAGTTGCGGGGCCGTGGAAGCGGCGGGCTGTGCCGAGGCGGCTGGAAGTGCGTCGTGTTGCATGGTGGGCCTGGAGTCCGAAAGTGCGCCGGCTGGACCGGCGAGGCTTGCCAGTGTGAAACCTCAACCAAAGTTGAGGTCAAATGCAGGCCTGCTTGGACCTATTTTTCCTGCGCCTATTTTCTGCTGCCATGAATCTGTCTTCTGCCGGTGTCACCGCGTCCGACCATGACGGGCCGGCCATCCTCTCCGTGGGCGAAGTGGCCCGGCGCAGTGGCATCTCCGTCTCGGCCCTGCATTTCTACGAGCGCCAGGGGCTGATCGAGAGCCTGCGCACGCCCGGCAACCAGCGCCGCTATGCGCGTGCCGTGCTGCGGCGCGTGGCCGTCATCAGGGTGGCCCAGCGCATGGGCGTGCCGCTGGCCGAGATTGCCGAGGCGCTGCAGGAGCTGCCCAGCGGCCGCACACCCACGCAGGCCGACTGGAGCGCGCTGTCCGCACGCTGGCGCCATGCGCTGGATGCGCGCATCCAGGGGCTGACCCAGCTGCGCGACCAGATCGACGGCTGCATTGGCTGCGGCTGCCTGTCCCTCAAGGTCTGCCCGCTGCGCAATGACGGCGATTGCCTGGCCAAGGACGGGCCGGGGCCGCACTTTCGCTGAACAGCCTGCGCTTGGGCGTGAACAGGTCCTAGTGCTTGGGCATGGGCAGCGTGGGCGTGCGCGTGCACATCCAGCACAGCCAGCCGGCCAGCACGCCCATGACGATGCAGTAGGCGACCAGGGCCTCGGTGATGCCGATGTGGTCCGAAAGCCAGCCCAGGCCCAGGATGGGCACGATGGTGCCCAGGTAGCCGACCACCAGGTAGGTGGACAGCAGGCCCGTGCGCGTGGCCGGTGTCGAGACCTTGTTGACGATGGACATGCCCGCCAGGTTGCACAGGCCGTGGCCCGCCGCCGTGGCGATCACGCTGAGCGCGAACAGCAGGGCCGAGCCCGCAAAGCTGTTGACCAGCAGCAGGAGGTTGCAGGCCACCAGGCAGGCAAAGCCCAGAATGGCCGAGCCCTTGGTCGGGCGCGGGCGCGCCAGGTACTGGAAGCCCGCCGAGAGGAACAGGATCACGCCGATGGACAGGCCCGAAACGGCCGGCCCATGCCAGGGCACCATGCGCTGCATGAAGCTGGGCGCCAGCGATGCGAACAGGCTGAACATGCCGAAGGCGCAGAACGCACACATGCCGCCCAGCGCGTAGTGGCGCGCAAAGCGGCGCTCGGGCAGGGTGATGGTGGGCATGAAATCACGCCAGTGCAGCGCGCGTGCCTGGGTGGAGGCCAGCTCCGCCGGCTCGGCAATGCGCACCTGGTACAGCGCATAGACGGCCAGCAGGCCCAGCCCCAGCGACGGAATGTAGGCCGTGACCAGCGGCCAGGGCAGCCACTGCGCGATCAGCCCGCCCACCACGGGGCCCAGCCCGAAGCCGAAGGCAATGGTCAGGCTGGTCGTGGCCGCGGCACGCTGCAGGTCGCCCCGGTTGTTGAGCCGGGTCATGCCCACCGAGGCCGAGGTGGTGATCAGCCCCGAAGCCACGCCGATCACCACGCGGCCCAACGCAAAGCTGGGCACGTTCCAGGCCACGGTGGAGGCCAGCACGCCCAGCGTCATCAGGATCAGCCCGGCGCGCAGCACGGCGACAAAGCCGAAGCGGTCGGTCAGCCGGCCCAGGAACAGCAGGCTGGCCAGTGCGCCGAACATGTAGGCCACGAAGATCTGCGTGATGTGGCTGGGCTGCAGCCCCCAGGCCTGCTGGTACAGCGGGTACAGCGGGCTGGCCAGGGCCGTGCCCATGACACCCACGCACATGGAAAAACACACCCACGCATAGGGCGGCCAACGGGTTTGCATAGAAAAAGGGAACGCGAAGAAGACGAAAGCGAGGGAAAGAGGCGCCGCGCAGGCCTTGCGCCCCGAGGCGCCGCGGCACTGTCCGGGAGCGCATGGAATCTGGAATGACCCGCAGGCCAATGGGTGAATTCTAAGAAACCCGCGTGTCCTGGGTGTTTCGCCGCCTCCGAGCCCCTGGCATGCACCCGGGCATACCGCTGGCATCGTGCGCCAGGCGGGTGGGTGTACCCTGTGGCCGTCCCTGTGTTTTCCCTTGTCCAGAGAGTCCGGCATGCCAGTTCCA
>NZ_JTKZ01000870.1:0-2849 GCF_000799035.1 Delftia sp. ZNC0008 | reverse complement strand
CGCCGGCCAGGCGCAGGTCGGCGCCGCAGCGCAGCTCCCAGCCGGCGCGCACGTCCTCGGCGCGCAGTTCCTCGTGCACGTCCACGCTCCAGGCGGCCTTGACCAGGCCGCCGGCCTGCAGCGGGCCGCTGCAGAAGATGGCGCCGCCGCTGTGCAGGTCCTGGCCGGCCTCGATGCGTCCGGCGTGGATGCCGGCGCCGGCCTGCAGCGTGCGGCCCACGGCCAGCAGGCCGGGCACGCGCAGCTCGCCATGCACGACGACGCTGCCCGAGAACACCAGGGCATCGGCCTCCAGGTGATCGACCTCCAGCACGGCATCGGTGGGGCCGAACTGGTTCATGAGCCAGCGCGCGTCCTCGACGCGGCCATCGCCCACCAGGGCGTCGAGCACGCGCTGGTAGTCGTTGCCGTCATGGCGGTTGCGCACGAACCAGCGAAAGCCCGCCGCGCAAGGGCTTTTGGCGCGCAGAAAGTTTTGGGAGAGTTCCATGTCCATCGTCAGCTCCTGGGTCACAGCGGCTGTGCCATGCGGCGGCGCAGCCTGAAAGGCGTGCAGGCCAGGGCGATGCGGGCGTGGGCCGGCAGCTCCTGGCATGCGTTTGCATGCGGATTCGCTGCGGGGGCCGTGCGGGAAGCTGGGGTTGGACCTCAGGCTTTCCGCACGGCGGCGGAAAGCAGGGCCGTGAAGCCGCACAGGCTGATGAAGGCCGTGGGCACGCCGTGCACGCGCTGCGGCCGCTGCGCGCGCAAGGCGGTGCAGCGGGTCGGGGCGTGGCGGAAAAGGCGTGTATGGGCCATGGACAGGGGCAGGAGCAGCCGCGATTATGCCGCCAGGCCATTTGCGCACGGGGGCATGGGGGCGTGTACAGGACGGGGCTTCGTTGCTTTGGGTAACATCACGGACCCTACGGGCGCCCGGTGGAGGACCATCGGCGCCCGGTTGCCCTGCTGCGCGGCGATCGGCCCGGCAGGGTCCTCTCGCCAAGAGAAGCCCATGAATTCCAAGACTCCCCCCTCGTTCCTGAGCCGCATCGCCATCGCGATCGGCAGTTTCTTCGCCATCCTCGGCAACGGCCCCCTGGCCGCCGATGTGTCCCGCCTGCGCGACGGCGAGCCGCTGGCCGCCGACGTGCCGCCGCCCGCACCCAAGGAGGTGCGCGTGGAGGTGCCCGTGGACCGGATCGTCGAGGTCCGCGTCGAGGTGCCGGTCGAGAAGATCGTCGAAAAGACCATCGTGGAGCCGGCCGCACCCGCTGGCACCGCCGCACTGCAACTGCTGGGCCTGCTGCAGCGCGAGGCGCGCTTCGTGGACTTCGTGCAGGAAGACGTGGCCGGCTATGCCGACGCCGAGATCGGCGCCGCCGCCCGCGTGGTGCACGAAGGCTGCCGCAAGGTGCTGCGCGAGCATTTCAGCATCGCTCCCGTGCGTGCCGAGGCCGAAGGCAGCCGCGTCACGCTGGCCGCAGGCTTTGATGCCGCCGCCGTGCGCCTGACGGGCAACGTGGTCGGCCAGGCACCCTTCACGGGCACGCTGGGCCACCGCGGCTGGCGCGTGGACGATGTCCGCCTGCCCCAGCTCACCGATCACAAGGCCGCCGCCATCGTGGCCCAGGCCGAGGTGGAGCTGTGAGCATGGACCAGTCCCTTCAATCCTCCCAGGCGCGCTACAGCATCGGCATCGACCTGGGCACCACGCATTGCGCGCTCTCCTATGTGGACCGCCAGGCCAGCGATGGCGAGAAGGTGGAGCAGGGCGTGCTGGACATTCCCCAGCTCACCGGCCCCTCCAGCGTGGAGGCGCGCCCGCTGCTGCCGTCCTTCCTGTACCTGCCGCATGAAAGCGAGCTGACTGCGGCCGACATGGCCCTGCCCTGGGGCGCCAGCCAGGACTTCGTGGTGGGCGAGTTCGCGCGATCGCGCGGCGCGGCCACGCCGATCCGGCTGGTCTCCAGCGCCAAGAGCTGGCTGTGCCATCCGGGCGTGGACCGCCGCTCGCCCCTGCTGCCGGCCGATGCGCCCGAGGAGGTGCACCGCGTCTCGCCCCTGACCGCCTCCATCCGCTATCTGTCGCACCTGCGTTGGGCCTGGGAGCAGGCCCATCCCGAGGCGCCGTTCGACGCCCAGGATGTGACGGTGACCATTCCCGCATCGTTCGACCCGGCCGCGCGCGAGCTGACGGCCGAGGCCTGCCGCGCCGCGGGCTTCCAGAGGCTCACGCTGCTGGAGGAACCCCAGGCTGCGCTGTACAGCTGGATCCAGGCCAGCGGCGGCCAGTGGCGCAAGCAGGTACAAAGCGGCGAGATCATCCTCGTCGTGGACGTGGGCGGCGGCACCACCGACCTGTCGCTGATCGCCGTGCTGGAAAAGGACGGCGGCCTGGAGCTGCAGCGCGTGGCCGTGGGCGAGCACATCCTGCTGGGCGGCGACAACATGGACCTGGCCCTGGCCTATGGCGTGGCGCGCAAGCTGGCCCAGGAGGGCAAGCAGCTCGACGCCTGGCAGACCCGCGCCCTGGCCCATGGCTGCCGCCAGGCCAAGGAGCAGTTGCTGGCCGATGCCACGCTGCAGTCCGTGCCCGTGGTCGTGCCCAGCCGGGGCAGCAAGCTCATCGGCGGCAGCATCCGCACCGAGGTCACGCGTGACGAGGTGCTGCAGATGCTGGTGGAAGGCTTCTTCCCGCGCGCCGCCGTCTCCGACAAGCCCCAGACCCGCGCGCGCGCCGCGCTGACCCAGCTGGGCCTGCCCTATGCGCAGGACGCGGCCGTCACGCGCCATCTGGCGGCCTTCCTCTCGCGCCAGGCCGGCGCCACCGAGCAGATCGAAGGCCTCCAGGGCACGCAGCCACGCGG
>NZ_JTKZ01000772.1:0-2941 GCF_000799035.1 Delftia sp. ZNC0008 | reverse complement strand
GTCGTGCACGCGCTCATCGCCCTGCTGTTTTCGCTGGCGGCCATCGCCCTGCTGTGGATTGCAGGCCTCAAGGGCTGGAACGCCATGGCGCATGGCGTGGATGGCGATTCGGGCCTGCGCATCGTCGAGGCGCTGGGCATTCTGGCCTCGGGCGTGGTCGCGCTGCAGATCGCCCAGACCATCACCGAAGAGGAGGTCATACGCGAGGCCCATATCAGCGGCCCCACGCGCGTGCGCCGGTTTCTCTCGCGCTTTCTGGTGGTGCTGGTCGTGGCCCTGGCCGTCGAAGCCCTGGTCGCTGCCTTCAAGACGCAGGAAGAGCCGGCCCACCTGCTCTATCCCGCCGCCCTGGTCAGCGCCGTGGGTGTCCTGCTGCTGGGCTGGGGTGCCTTCATCCACCTCAACCGCTCCGCCGAGGAGCTGGAGCCCGAGGCCATGGAACAGGCCAAGGGCGAGGACCACAAGGTGAACAAGGATTGATGGCAGGCAGCTTCCCTTCAGGTTGCCTGCATTCGTGCGAACAGGCCCTAATATGGGTATCAGCCCTTGAAGCAATTCATGGAAGGTGGATGCCGCCCGCCCCGGCCGGCAACGCACAGGAGCCCGCCATGCCCGAATCTCTTGCCCCGACGGCCGCAACGGCCTTGCCCGACGCGCAGCCCTCCTCGCCACGCCAGGAAAAACTGTCCGATGTCAGCGAGACCTTGCGCATTCCACTGGCCGCCCGCGCCCTGGGCGAGCGGCTGTTTCCCGGCATGGCCGTCAGTGACGCCCACGCCTTGGACACCCTGACCCAGCTGGGCGACGACGGCAGCCGGTGGCTGCAGGACCGGCAGAGCATCTACGGCGTGCTGGCGCGCACGCACTGCTTTCGCGCGCTGGCGCAGGACTTCTTGCAGCGCCAGCCGCAGGGCCATGTGGTGAACCTGGGCTGCGGCCTCAGCGACTATTTCCAATGGCTGGACAACGGGCAGATGCACATGACGGATGCCGACCTGGGACCGGTGACCGCGCTGCGCAGGCAGCTGCTGCCCCGGCAATCGGAGCGCCAGGAGATCCGCGAATTCGACCTGGCCGATGCCGACTGGTGGCAGCGGCTGGGACTGCCGGCCGACAGGTCCGGGCCTGCGGTGTTCATGATGGCCGAGGGCGTTTCCATGTACCTGCAGCCAGAGCAGATGCAGGCGCTGTGGACCACGTTTGCGCAACGCAGCCCGCCGGGCTCGGAGCTGGTGTTCGACGCCATGTGCTGGCTGGCGGCCGGGCGCGCAAGCCAGCACCCTTCGGTCCGGCTCACCCAGGCCCAGTTCCATTGGGGCCTGCGCCGCGAGGCCGATCTGGCGCAAGCCCATCCCCGCCTGCAGCTGGTGGCCGCGCACCAGGTGATGGAAGGCTACGGCCCGCCCTACTCGCTGGTGGGGCCGGCATTCCGCTGGACCTTTGGCGTGCACTTCTATGCCATCTACCAGCTGAAGTCGGTCGAGACGGCGGCTTAGGCCGATTGCGCAGCCGCAACGAAAGATGCCCGGTCAAGCCGGGCATCTTTGCTTCAAGGAAGCAGGATCAGCCTGCGTCGGCCGCGCTGGAAGACAGGGCCAGGGCCAGGCCTTGCACCAGGTCTTTCCCGGGCTGCCATTCGCGCACAAAGCGGTTGCGCGGCGGCCGCAGGGCTTCGCGGCCGGCCGAGACGGGCGTGCCCACATACAGCAGGCCGACGAGCCGGTCATGGGGCTCGAATCCCAGGGCCTCGCGCACGCGCGCATCGTGGCTGTTGGCGCCGCTGGCCCAGAAGCCGCCAAAGCCCAGGATGTGCAGGGCGTTGAGCATGTTCATGGCGGCAGCGCCACCAGCCAGCAGTTGCTCGCTCTCTGGCACCTTGTGCTCGGGCTGCAGATGCACGCCCAGCGCAATGATCAGCGGGGCGGACAAGGCCTTGGCGCGGAATCGCTCGGCGTCGGCCTGCGGGTCGCGCGCCCTGGCGGCCTGCACGAACACCTCGCCCAGCGCATGGCGCGCATCGCCCTGCACCAGCACAAAGCGCCAGGGCCGCAGCTGCCCGTGGTCGGGGGCGCGCAGTGCGGCATCGATGACGGTGTCGATCACGTCTGCGCCCGGCGCCGGGTTCTGCAGCGGCCAGCGCGACTGGCGCGACATCAGCAGGTCCAGGGCGGCGCGCTGCTCGGGGGTCAGGGATCTGTCGTTGGTGCTCATTCGTTGTCCTGCAGCGCAGGCTGTCTTGCCTGCTCGGGCTGTGCCGGTGATTCGGGTGGCAGCTGCGAGCACGCGCTGCAATGGCCGTACAGGGCCAGGCGGTGGTCGGCCAGGCGGTAGCCGTGGGCCTGGGCCACCTGGTGCTGCAGCGCCTCGATGTGGTCGTTGCTGAATTCATCCACGCGTCCGCACTGCAGGCAGATCAGGTGGTCATGGTGCGGCCCCTCATTGAGCTCGAACACCGCCTTGCCGCTTTCAAAGGTCTGGCGCAGCAGCAGGCCCGCCGCCTCCAGCTGGGACAGCACGCGGTAGATGGTGGCCAGGCCCACTTCGGCACGCCGCTCGGCCAGCAGGCGGAACACGTCCTCGGCATGCAGGTGGCGCGATGCGCTCTGCCTGAAGATTTCCAGCACCTGCATGCGCGGCAGCGTGGCCTTCAGGCCCACGCTGCGCAGTTCGGGTTCGCCACCCGGGCTCAGGGGCATCTTGCTGCGTGTCATGCGGTCGTGTCTCCGTGGCTCAGCGTCATGGCGGGGTTGTCGCCGCCGTCGGCGCCCCGGTGTATGCGGACGATGCGCAGCGCATCGGGCTGCTCCACCAGCACGCAGGTCTTGCCCGTGCGCTGGCAATGGTCCTGCACGCGCCAGTACTCGCCGTGGCTCAGGCAGCCGGTCTGGCAGATCACCAGGTCGGCCTCGCGCAGGCTGGCCTCGAAGGCCTCGGCGTCCTG
>NZ_JTKZ01000907.1:0-5602 GCF_000799035.1 Delftia sp. ZNC0008 | reverse complement strand
GTCTTGGGAATCTGCTTTTGCCTAAGCCGGGGTTTGCCGGCTGTTAGGACGTCCTAGGAAGACAGGTCCGCGCCCGCCTCCTCGGTGCCCGCCTGCCAGCTGGGCGCGGCGGTGACGATGGCCTCGCGCAGGAACTGCTGGAAGGCGCGGGCCGCCATGGTGGGCTGGCGGTCGGGCATGCGCACCAGGTACATGGCATTGCCCAGGCCGGAGAACACCACCTGGTCCAGCACGGCCACCAGGGTGCCGCCGGCCAGCGCGGCCGAGGTCACGTAGTCCGGGAGCAGGGCCAGGCCCAGGCCGTCCAGCACGGCGTCGTACAGCAGGCGGTAGTCGCCCGATTGCAGCGAGGGCAGCACATCGAGGGCAGCGGCGACGCCATCGTCGCCGCTACCGGCCAGCCAGGCCAGCCTGCCGCCCATGGCCAGCGGCAGGATGAGGCGGGCCTGCAGCAGGTCGGCAGGCGCGCGCAGGGGCCGGCCCAGCGACTGCTCCAGCGCCTGCAGGCAGGCGGGCGTGGCCACGAAGTTCCAGCGCACATCGCACAGCCGTGTGGCCACCAGATCATCCAGCGGCGCGGAGGTGATCTGCACCGCCAGATCGACCTTGGAGGCCACGAGGTCGGCCATCTGGTCGTTGATCAGCAGGCGCAGGCGGATGTCGGGATGCTCGCGGCAAAAGCCCAGGATCAGCGGCTTGAGATAGAAATGCCCGAAGCCGGTGGGCACGCGCACGCCCACCTCGCCGCTCACGGTGGAGCGCAACTGGTGGATGGCATCGCGGGCGCGCTGCAGCTCCTCCATCATGGCCAGGCAGCGCCGGTACAGCAGCTGGCCAGCCTGGGTGAGCTCCACATTGCGCGTGGTGCGGCGCAGCAGCTGCGCGCCCATCTCGGTCTCCAGCGCACGCAGCCGGCGCGAGACGTTGGAGCGCGTCATGCCGCCGCGCTCGGCCGCCCGCGTGAGGCTTTTGGCCTCGGCGATGTCGATGAAGACGCGGCACAGGTTCAGGTCCATCTCGGCATTCTTTGCAGGGCCGGGGCCGGCCATTGTTGATCGGGAGTCACCAGGCCTGGCCTGCTGGCGAGGATTGTGGCGCCAGCCCTGCCTCCCTAGCATGGAGGAAACCATGGCGAAAGGCCGCAGACCGTGAACCAAGAAGCTTTGCAAACCGCGCCGCCGGCGCCCCTGGCGCACTACCGTGTGCTCGATCTGAGCCAGGGCGTGGCCGGCCCCTACTGCACCCACCTGCTGTCGCGCCAGGGCGCCGAGGTGATCAAGGTCGATCCGCCCGAAGGCGACTGGGCGCGCCACGTGGGCATCTCGCGCGATGGGCACAGCAGCCTGTCGGCCACCTACAACGCGGGCAAGCGCAGCATTGCCGTCGATGCGCGCCAGGCCCAGGGGCGCGCGCTGCTGCTGCGGCTGGCGCGCGAGGCCGACATCGTGGTGCAGAACTTCCGCCCCCAGGTCGTGCAGCGCATGGGCGTGGACTACGACAGCCTGCGCGCGGCCGGCCTGGACCCGGTGTACGTCTCCATCAGCGGCTACGGACCCACGGGGCCGTATGCCGACCGGCCCGCCACCGACTCCGTCATGCAGGCCGACACGGGACTGATGACCAGCAACCGCGACGCGCAGGGCCAGCCCCAGCGCGTGGGCCTGCTGCTGGCCGACATCGCGGCCGGTGTCTACGCCGCACAGGCCTGCACGGCGGCCCTGCTGGGCAAGGCGCGCAGCGGGCGCGGGCGCCATGTGGAGCTGAACTTGTTCGAGGTCTGCTGCGCCCTGCAATCCACGGTGCTGGCCGAAGACGCGCTGCGCGGCGGCCTGCCCGCCGAAGGCGTGAGCGCCCCCAACGGCGTGTTCGCCACGGCCGATGGCTTCATCACCGTGCTGGCCCTGAACAACGACCAGTTCGAGCGGCTGTGCCGCGCGCTGGACCTGCCGCACTGGCTGCAGGACGCGCGCTTTGCCTCCAATGCGGGCCGCATGGCCCACCGCCATGTCCTGCATGCCGGGCTGCAGGCCTTGCTGGCGCAGCAGCCGCGCGCCCACTGGGAGCAGCGCCTGGCAGCGCAGGGCGCCCTGCATGCGGGCGTGCGCACGCTGGCCGACGTGGTGGCGCATCCCCAGGCCGTGCACCGCGCATCGTTCGCCACGCTGGCGCAGCCCGGGTTCGGGCCGCTGCTGTATGCGGCTTCACCCTGGCCGGCAGACGCAGCAGCCTGCGGTGCATCCCTTGGCGCCGCGCCGCGCACGGGCGAGCACACGCGCCAGATCCTGGCCGAGGCCGGCTGCACGCCGCAGGAGATGGAGCAATGGATGGCCAGCGGCGTGGTGCACGAGTGCGCGCAGGAGGTCATGGCATGAGCGCTTCCATATCCACGTTCACACCCACCTCTCCGGACACATACCCGGACACCTGCCCGGACACCTCAATGCAGGCCCTGGTCTGCCATCAATTCGGCGCGCCGCACGAGGTGGTCAGCCTGCAGTCCATGGATCGGCCCGGCCAGCCCCTGGGCGCGCACCAGGCGCGGATTGCCGTGGCCTACGCCAACGTCAGCCACGCCACGGGCCTGCTGATCGAGGGCCGCTACCAGCGGCGCCCGCCGCTGCCCTTCGTGCCCGGCACCGAAGGCGTGGGGCGCGTGCTGGAATGCGGCAGCGCGGTGCAGCACCTGCAGCCCGGCGATGCCGTGGCCTTCATTGCCGACTGGGGTGCCTTTGCGCAGGAAACGGTGGTGGATGCGTCCACCGTCTACCGCCTGCCTGCGGGCATGCCCTGGCTGCAGGCCCTGCCCATTGCCCTGTCCTACGGCACGGCCTACACGGCCCTGCACTGGCGCGCGCGCCTGCAGGAAGGCGATGTGGTGCTGGTGCTGGGCGCCGGTTCGGGCGTGGGCGCTGCGGCGGTGGAAGTGGCCCGGCAGACGCCCGGCGTGCAGGTCATCGCCTGCGCCAGCACCGAGGCCAAGCGCGCCGATGCGCTGCGCCGTGGCGCGCACCAGGCAGTCACCCCGCAGGACCTGGCCGCCCAGGTCAAGCAGGCCACGCAGGGCCGGGGCGCCTCCCTGGTCTTCGACCCCGTGGGGGGCGATCTCTTGCTGCAGGCACTGCGCGCGGCCGCGCAGAACGCGCAGCTGCTGAGCGTGGGCTTCGCCAGCGGCGCCATTCCCGCCGTGCCCATGAACCTGGCCCTGGTCAAGAACCTCACGCTGCACGGCTTCTTCTACGGCCGCTACATCGGCTGGACGCCGGCCGATGAGCGCCAGGCCTTCGCGGCGCAGCTGCAGCCCGTCATTGCCACGCTGCTCGACTGGGCGGCCCGGGGATGCATCGATCCCCAGGTCAGCCAGGTCTTCGCCATGCATGAACTGCCGGCTGCGCTGGATGCGCTGCACGGCCGCAATGTGACCGGCAAGCTCGCACTCGCCATTCAAGGAGACAAGGTATGACAACGCAACGCACAGGCCCCGCGCTTTCCCGCCGCACCCTGCTGGGCGCCGCTGCGGCGCTGGCCGCATGGAGAACGGCGGGCGCGCAGCCATCCGCCGGGGCCCAGGGCTATCCCAAGGCGCCCATCCGCGTCGTCGTGCCCTATCCACCCGGCGGGCCTACCGACGTGGTCGGGCGCGTGGTCACCACGCGGCTGGGCGAGGCGCTGGGCCAGCCGCTGGTCGTGGACAACAAGGCCGGCGCCAGCGGCATGGTCGGCGCGGCCCTGGTGGCCAAGGCGCCGGCCGACGGCTACACGCTGCTGGTCAACGCCTCCATCCACGTCATCAACCCCTACGTCTATGCCAGCGCGCCCTACGACGCCTTCCGCGATTTCGAGCCGGTCACGCAGCTGGTCGATGTGCCGCTGGTGCTGGTCGTGGGCAGCCAGCTTCCGGTGCGCAATGTGCAGGAGCTGATCGCCTGGGCCAAGGCCCATCCCGGGCAGGTGAACTTCGGCTCGGCCGGCAATGCCTCGTCACAGCACCTGTCGGGCGAGCTGTTCCGCCTGAAGACCGGCGCGCAGATGCAGCATGTGCCCTACAAGGGCAGCTCGCCGGCCCTGACCGACCTGATGGGCGGGCAGATCCAGCTCATGTTCGACTCCATGCCCTCGGCCATGCCCTTCATCGCCTCGGGCCGGCTGCGTGCGCTGGCCGTCACCTCGGCCAGTCGCTCGCCCTCCCTGCCCGATGTGCCCACCATGGAAGAGGCCGGCATGCCCGGCTTTCGCACCAGCACCTGGTACGGACTGTGGGCGCCGAAGAACACGCCCCAGGACGTGGTGCAGAAACTGTGGACCGAGTCCCGCCGCGTGCTTGCCGAACCCCAGATCGCCGCGCAATACCGCCGCCTGGGCGCCGAGCCCGTGGGCTCCACGCCCGCCGAGTTCGCGCGCTACATCCAGGCCGAGGCCCGCAAGTGGGAAGAGATCGTGAAGGCGTCGGGGGCGCGGGCGGATTGAGGAGGCCGCCGTCAGGCACCAGCCTTGATTCGGCTGGCTGCCTGCCTTCCCAGATCCGCGATAAAGAGGTCAAAGTCTTCATCCGGCACGTCAATGTAGTGACCCGAGGCGACATCCGCCCACCCCCGCATAGCCGCTTGCCGTAGCGTTTCCAGCTTGGTCGCTTGGGTCTGAGCTTCAACGATTCGATGTTGTTGCTGGCTCAGATTCACTGGACGTGTCGACATGACGGGTTCCTCACACCCGCTCGAACACCGCCGCAATCCCCTGGCCGCCGCCTATGCACATGGTCTCCAGCCCATAGCGGCCCTTGCGGCGCTCCAGCTCGTGCAGCAGGGTGGCCAGGATGCGCACGCCGGTGGCGCCTATGGGGTGGCCCAGGGAGATGCCGGAGCCGTTGACGTTGAGCTTGTGGTCTATGGCGCCCTGGTCGTTCCACTCCCAGCCCTTGAGCACGGACAGCACCTGGCAGGCAAAGGCTTCGTTGAGTTCGACCAGGTCCATCTGGTCCAGCGTGAGGTTCAGGCGCGCCAGCAGCTTCTTGACGGCGGGCACGGGGCCTATGCCCATGTGCGAGGGCTCGCAGCCTGCGGCGGCCCAGCCCACCAGGGTGGCCATGGGGGTGAGGCCCAGTTCGGCCAGCCGGTCCTCGGCCACGATCAGGCAGGCGGCGCTGGCGTCATTCTGCTGGCTGGCGTTGCCGGCCGTGACCGTTCCATTGGGCATGAGCACGCGCAGCTTGCCCATGCTGTCGGTGGTGGCGTCGGCGCGAAAGCCTTCGTCGCGCGTGAACAGCACGGGGTCGCCCTTGCGCTGGGGCACCTTGACGGGGACGATCTCGTCGGCGAAGCGGCCCGCCTCCCAGGCGGCGGCGGCGCGCTGGTGGCTGCGCACGGCATAGGCGTCGGCTGCCTCGCGGCTGATGCCGTAGTCGCGCGCCAGGTTCTCGGCGGTCTCGATCATTCCCGAGATCTTGCCGAAGCGCTCCACGGGCTGGGAGCGCTCGCGGCCGCGGTCCAGCCGGTCGTAGAAGCGCACATTGCCCGAGCGCGCGCCCCAGCGCATGTCGGTGCTGTAGTACTCGATGTTGCTCATGCTCTCCACGCCGCCTGCGATCACCACGTCGGCGGCGACGCGG
>NZ_JTKZ01000213.1:0-9954 GCF_000799035.1 Delftia sp. ZNC0008 | reverse complement strand
TGGCGCAGCTGGGCGGGGGGCAGCGCCGCCGCATCCAGCGTGTCGGAGGCCACGGCCAGGCCCCAGTAGGCGCCGTACAGGGGGATGTACAGGCCGTAGCAGCGCACGATGGCAAAGCGCTCGCGCAGGCTGGCCACCAGCCGCGCCACCTGCCCGCCATGGAAGACGGGGCTGCCCAGGTGCAGCACCAGGGCGCCGCCCGGCGCCAGCACGCGCTTCATGCGCGCCAGGGCCTGGTCGGAGTACAGCGCGCTGGCAGGCGTGTCGGGGTCGGTGAGGTCCATCAGGGCGAGGTCGAAGCGTTCTTCGGTGTGCTCCACCATGGCCATGCCGTCGCCTATGCGCAGCTGCAGGCGCGGGTCATCGAACACGCCCCGGTGCACCTGCTGCAGGTGCGTGCGCGCGGCCTGGACCACGGCCTCGTCCAGCTCGGCCACCACCACTTGCTCCATGGACGGGTGCTTGAGCAGTTCCTCGGCTGCGCCGCCATCGCCGCCGCCCAGGATCAGCGCCTTGCGCGGCGCCGGGTGGGCCAGGGCCGCGGGGTGGACCAGGGCCTCGTGGTAGAAGAATTCCTCGCCTTCGGAGGTCATGAATCGGCCATCCAGTCGCAGCACCTTGCCGAACTGCGGCGTGTGCAGCAGCTCCAGTTCCTGATGGGGCGTCTGCACGGTTTCGCGCCGCGTGGCGCGCCAGCCAAAGCGCGCATGGGGCGTGAGCGCCTCCAGCGCCCAATCGCCCTCATCGGCCGCCGCCGTGGCCTGGGCGCCGGGACCGATGTCGCCGCGCATCAGATGCTGGCGCACCACGCGGCCCGGCGCGTAGGCGGCGATCACGCCCTCCATCAGCGCGCGGGCCTTGCCCGAGTTGTCGGCGGAGAAGTTGCAGACGTAGACATCGACGGTGACGCAGCCGGTCTCGGGCCAGGTGTGTATGGCCAGGTGCGATTCGGCCAGCAGCACGGTGCCGGTGACGCCGCCGGGCTGCCCCTGGTAGTCAGGGAACTTGACCCAGCGGTCCTCCACCAGGGTCAGGCCGGCCTGCGCGGTCTGTGCGCGGCACAGGGCGGCGATGGCATCGGCGTCGAGCATATGGCGCTCGTCGCCCTGGCATTGGTAGAGATCGGCGGTCAGGTGCAGTCCGTGCATGTCGCGTGCTTCCTCCTTGTCTGTGGCCGGATCGCGGCCAGGATGGCAAAGCAGACGACTCTAGCAAAAACATAAATCGCACCGTCAAAGTGCGTTAACCATCGCCAAACCCCATTCTTTTTCCAACAAATTTGGAGGCTGCGCGTCTCAGGCCAGTTCGGTCAGCGCATCGACGAAGCCATCGGCATCGACCTGGCGCACGGGCTGGCCGTGGTTGTAGCCGTAGCTCACCAGCACCACGGGGCAGCCCGCGGCGCGCGCGGCCTGGGCGTCGTTGCTGGAGTCGCCCAGCATCAGCGTGCGTGCCGGGGAGGTGCCCAGGGCCTCGCAGGTCTTGAGCAGGGGCAGCGGGTCGGGCTTCTTGCGCTCGAAGGAATCGCCGCCGAAGACCTGCTCGAACAGCGGTGCCAGGCCTTTTTGTTCCAGCAGCGGCCGGGCGAAGGACAGCGGCTTGTTGGTCAGGCAGGCCAGCCGCAGGCCGCGCGCGCGCAGGGCCTGCAGGCCTTCGAGCACGCCCGGATAGACCTCGGCGAACTGGCCGTTGAGCTGCAGGTAGTGGTGCTCGTAGCGCTGCCAGGCCTGGCCGTAGATGGCATCCACATCGGCCGCGCCCACATGGGCCAGCACCGAGCGGATCAGGTGCTCCGAGCCCTTGCCCACCATGTTCTCGATGGCCTGCGGGGCGATGGCCGGCAGTTGCAGGTCCGCCAGCATGCGGTTGAGGGCTTCGGCGAAGTCGCCCAGGGTGTTGACCATGGTGCCGTCGAGATCGACGATGGCGGCGTCCAGTTGCTGTGGGTTCAACGGAATGAGGTTTGAAATCATGAAATGGGGGTGTCGAAAGCCGGGGGCTGCCTGCGCAGGAACAGCGTTGAAAATATCAGAACTTGCGCGGGCCCTGGGACTTGGGCCTTGCGTCCCCTGGCAGCCCCTGCATGGCCGTGGCCCCGTATCCCGGTGTGCCGCGATGCGGTCTGACGAGTGCCAGGGCCGCACGCAAAGGCGGCACGCAAGGGGGAGGTTGATCAGAACGACACCCAGTCGTCCTGCTCCTGCGCTTGCTTGTGCACGGTCTGCACGGGCTGCACGGCGCGGGCAGCCTGGCGTGCGGGGAGTGCCGCTGTCGCGGGTGCCGGCTTGCGCGCCCGCACCGTCGGTTGCGGGAGCGGCGGGGTTGAGGAAAGCTGTGCCGCATGGCCTCCCAGCTGGAAGATCGACACGGCCTGCACCAGCTGCTGTGCCTGGAGCTCGGTCAGCCAGGCCTTGACGTCGGTGTGTGCTGAGGTGAGAGCGCCTTTCTCCGCCTCCAGGTCTGCGGGCGATATGAAAATTTGCGGTGTACGAGCGGAAGACCGGGGCGTGCCGGAGCACATGGCTCAGCTAGCAGCGCAGTCCGGCAGGGCTGCCGTGGCCGTCGCCAGGAGCTTGTCGGCATCGATCAGCAACAGCGAGCGCTCATCGAGCACGCCCATGGCCAGCAGGCAGTCATTGACCAGGCCCACGCCCATGGCGGGCACGGCGCGCAGGTCCTGCGGCATGAGCGTCACCACGTCGGTGACCCCCTCCACCACCATGCCCGTCACTCCGCCAGGCAGGCGCAGCATGATGGTCACGGTGCAGGCGTCATATGGCTTGGGCGCAAGCCCCAGCCTGAGCCGCAGATCGATGACGGGAATGACCTCTCCGCGCAGTTCCAGCACGCCGTTGAAGTAGGCAGGGCCGTTGGCAATGCGCATGGGCGACTCGTAGGACCGGATCTCCTGCACTTGCAGCAGGTCGATGCCGAACTCCTCATCGTCCACGCGGAAGGAGAGCCATTGCCTGGTGGTTTCGGTCTTCAGTGCATGCGGCATTTTATCACTCCAATCAAATTTATTTGATGAATTTGATAAAATTTAGCAGAGCGCGACAACAAGCACAACCGACTTTTACAACTTTGGTCGCTGATGCTCCGTCGTGCACGTCAGGCGGAAGGCTTCGCCTGGCTCCAAAGGTCTGTGGCGATTGGTCAGTCAAGAGGGAGAGGACTGCGTGGCGGTTCCGCGGAACCGGATCTCGGGGGCAAGGCCACACAGTTTTAAATTGATAAATCTGATTTCTTAAGATGCGTTTAAGCCAAAGAAACAATCATTTACATCATATTGATCGAAGCTCCTTCCAACCGCCCCCCAGGAGACCCCATGTTCCTCCGACTTCTGTCCATCCGCACAAGGCTCATCGTTGCCTTTACCCTGCTTTTGCTCTTGTTGAGCACGGTTGCGGCCATCGGCTCCCTGCAGATCGCCCGGGTCCAGTTCAATGCCAACGACCTGGGCACCAACTGGCTGCCTTCCACTAATGTGCTGGCCTCGATCCGGGCCACGGCCAATGAAGCCCGCCGCGCCACCCTTCGCCATGTGATTGAGGAGTCTGTACCGGGCAAGCAGGCTCAGGAAGAGGCGCTGGCTAAGGCCGAGAAAGCCCTTGAGTCGGAGTTCTCCACCTACGAAAAGCTCATTTCCTCCCCTGAGGAAAAGAAGCTGTACGACAAGATGCGCGTAATTTGGGACGCCGTCGTGCTGGAGGATAGGAAGGTGCTGGAGCTGTCCAAGGCCGGGCCGGAGCAGTCGGCCCAGGCGCGTGGCCAAGCCACGGGATCTGCGACCCAGGTCTTCACCGATTTCATGGACGTCGTGGGCCAGGACATCGCGCTGAACCAGGAGGGCGGGCGCAAGGCCACCGAGCAGGCCGAGAAGGACTACCACCTGGCGCTGTACCTGCTCGGCGGGCTGGCCACGCTGGCGGTGTCCCTGGGCGCCGTGCTGGCATGGGCCATCACGCGCTCGATCACCGAGCCCCTGCACATGGCGGTCTCGGTGGCGGACACCGTGGCGCGGGGCGACCTCACGGCCAGCATCGTGGTGCAGGGCCGGGATGAGCCCGCCCGGCTGCTGGGCGCGATGCGCGACATGAACGGCAAGCTTCGCGAGATCATGGCAAGCATTCGCCTCAGCAGCGACAGCATTGCGACGGGATCGAGCGAGATCGCCTCCGGCAGCCTGGACCTGAGCCAGCGCACCGAGCAGCAGGCCAGCAACCTTGAGGAAACGGCTGCCTCGATGGAGGAACTCACGGCCACGGTGCGCACGAATGCAGACACGGCCCAGCAGGCCAACAAGGTGGCCTCGGCCGCCTCGGCCTCCGCTGTCGAGGGGGGCAAGTCCGTGGCCCTGGTGGTGCATACCATGCAGGACATCTCGGAGGCCTCGCGCAAGATTGCCGAGATCACGAACGTCATCGACGCCATTGCCTTCCAGACCAACATCCTGGCGCTCAACGCAGCCGTGGAGGCCGCGCGGGCCGGCGAGCAGGGCCGGGGCTTCGCGGTGGTCGCCAGCGAGGTGCGCGCGCTGGCCCAGCGCTCGGGCACGGCGGCCAAGGAGATCAAGGAGCTGATCGGCGCCAACCTGCAAAAGGTCGAGCAGGGCACCGAGGTGGCGACCCGGGCCGGCGAGCAGATGGACCGCATCGTGGAGCAGGTGCGCAGCGTGGACACCATGATCAGCGAGATCTCCAGCGCATCGGCCGAGCAGGCGGTGGGCATCCGTCAGGTCGGCGAGGCGGTGAGCCAACTCGACCAGATGACGCAGCAAAACGCGGCGCTGGTCGAGCAAAGCTCGGCCGCTGCAGGCAGCCTGGAGCAGCAGGCCGCCGCCCTGGCGCAGATCGTCTCCACCTTCAAGATGCATCCCGAGCATGGCGCAAGCCAGCCTGGCGGGCCGCGCGCCGCGACCGCCCAGGCCATGGCACCCAGGCAAGCGCAGCCCTGCAGGCCGCCACGCCTGTCGCCTGCCCGTGCGCAGCCGCAGGTCAAGGAAGAGGAATGGGCGGCCTTCTGACCTGGATCCGTACAGAAGCAAGGAAATGGCGGCAAGATGACGTATCCATGTGAACCGTTGCGGGGCCCTTGTTCATGATCAAGCGCATCAGTGTGCGGCAGCTGCGGCTGGGCATGTTTTTGGAGAGCTTTTGCGGCAGCTGGATGGAACACCCATTCTGGCGCAGCCGCTTCAAGCTGGAAGACCCTGCCGACCTGGCGAGGATCCTGCAGTCCCCCATCCAGGAAGTGTGGATCGATACCGCCAAGGGCCTGGATGTTGCGCAAGGCGGGCCGTCTTTCACCCGCGAGCAGGTGGACACCGTGATCGACGCCCAACTGTCCGAGATCTCGCAACTGGCCGAGCTGGAGTGCGAGCTGCGGCCCGTTGCCTTCGAGGAGGAGGTGAAGCGGGCCGCCCGCATCTGCCACCAGTCCAGGCAGGCTATCACCGCCATGTTCCGCGAGGTGCGCATGGGCAGGGAGATCAACCAGGACGAGGCCCGCTCCGTGGTCGCCGAGGTGTCCGATTCGATCATCCGCAATCCCAGCGCCATGGTCAGCATCGCCAGGCTCAAGACCAGCGACGACTACACCTACATGCACTCGGTGGCGGTCTGCGCCCTGATGATCGTGCTGGCACGCCAACTCGACCTGCCACCGCACCAGGTGCGCCAGGCAGGCTATGCGGGGCTGCTGCACGATATCGGCAAGATGGCCATTGCCACCTCCATCCTGAACAAACCCGGGCGTCTGACGGACCAGGAGTTTGACGAGATGCGTGAGCATCCGGCGCGAGGCCTGGAGTTGCTCAAGGCCGGCGGCGTCGATGACCCGGTCGTGCTGGACGTGTGCCTCCACCACCACGAGAAGGTGGATGGCACGGGCTATCCCCACAGGCTGCGCGGCGAGGACATCAGCCTGTTCGCGAAGATGGGCGCGGTCTGCGATGTCTACGACGCCATCACCTCGGACCGCCCCTACAAGCGCGGCTGGGATCCTGCGGAGGCGGTGCACAAGATGGCCGAATGGAGTGCCGGCCACTTCGACAAGACCGTTTTCCAGGCCTTCGTCAAAAGCATAGGCATCTATCCGGTGGGCTCCCTGGTGCGGCTGACCACGGGCAGGCTGGGGGTGGTCATCGACCCTGGCCGCCAGTCCCTGACCTGTCCGCAGGTCAAGGTGTTCTATTCCACGGCCAGCGGCATGCGGATGGCACCGGAGACCGTGGACCTGGCCCGGCCCGGGTGCCAGGAGAAGATAGCCAGTCGGGAAGACCCCGCGAAATGGGGCTTCACCGACCTCGATGCCCTGTGGAAAGACCCGGCCTGGGAACGGGCCACATAAAGGCGGGGCTGCCGGCTCCCGCACAGGGGCAAAAGACCTGTTCCCGGCCTGGGGCCGGAACCCGCCCCGCTGCGGGCGGCAGCATACGGCGCCCACGGGCGTGCAGGCCTGGCAACAGATTTGATAGATAAATTCAATAAAATTTGATTGAATTGATATTTATGATTCACATGCCGGCCCACACCTTTGTTGCGGCATGAAAGATCTCCCCATGCAAAAGATACTGATCGCCGAGGACCATGCCGACATCCGCAAGCTGCTGCGCATGACACTGGAATTCAGCGACTTTGACGTCATAGAGGCTTGCGATGGCGACGAGGCCTGGGCGATGGCCGAGAGGCTCAGGCCCGACATCGTCCTGCTCGACATCATGATGCCGGGCACGCTCGACGGCCTGGAGGTGTGCAGCCGCATCAAGCGCTCCTACGAGCTGCTGCATACGCAGGTCATCCTGCTGACGGCCCGGGGCAGCGCCGAGGACCGCAAGGCGGGCCTGCTGGCCGGAGCCGACGAATACCTGGTCAAGCCCTTCAGCACCCTGAAGCTGCTGGAGACGATCGAAAAGCTCGAGAGGATCGACTGATGGCCCAGTACCAGACCGCCTCCCCCCGGGAGCCATCGCGACGTTTCGATCCTGCGGCCGTGGAGCAGATGGAGCAGCTCATCCAGGACTTCGGCCGCATGTACCGCGAGCGCAACGATCTGCTCAAGGAAGTGACACGTGCGCACCACGAGACCCTGCTGCGCCTGGCCATGGCCGCCGAGTTCAAGGACGACGACACCGGCTCGCACATCGTCCGCATCGGCTACCTGTCGGAGGCCCTGGCCCTGCGCCTGGGCTGCCGCATCGAATTCGCCAGCCTGCTGCGCAAGGCGGCCCCGATGCATGACATAGGCAAGGTCGGCATTCCGGACACCATCCTCAAGAAGGAGGGCCCGCTGGATGCGCAGGAGCGCCTGGTCATGAACCGGCATGCCGAGATCGGCGCGCATCTGCTGGGCCAGTCGCGCATCCCGGTGTTCCAGATGGCGGCCGAAATCGCCGCCAGCCACCACGAACGCTTCGACGGCAAGGGCTACCCGCAGGGATTGGCAGGCGAGGACATCCCGCTGTCGGCGCGCATCACCTCCATCGTCGATATCTTCGACGCGCTCACCATGGACCGGGTGTACCGGCCGGCGTTCGGGCGAGCACGGGCCCTGGAGATGATCGCGGCGGAACGGGGCAAGGCCCTGGATCCCGGCATCGTCGACGCGTTCATGGACAACATCGAAGAGCTGGATGCGCTGCGCCTGGCGCTGACCCGGCAGTCCCCGTCCTTCACCGATCTGATCGACACACCCTGAAAGCCCGCCATGCATCCATCATCGACATGTTTCGGCGCACCGTCCCCAAGGCGCGTGCTGGCCCGCCTGGCAGCCGTTGCCGGATTGCTGCTGTGTCTGGTGCCATGGTCCGGCTCTGCCGCAGCTGGCGAGGTGCTGGAGCGGATTGCATCCACGGGCGCCCTGCGTGTGTGCATATGGCCCGACTACTACGGCATCACCTTCCGCGACCCGCGCACGGGCCGGCTGACGGGCGTGGATGCAGAGCTGTCGGCGGAACTGGCCAGGGAGCTGGGCGTACGGCTGCAGTATGTGGATTCCTCCTTTCCCAGGCTGATACCTGACCTGCTGGAGTCGCGCTGCGATGTCGCCATGTTCGCCGTGGGCATACTCCCCCAGCGGCAAAAGCAGCTGCGCTTCACTCAGCCCTATCTGAGCAGCGACATCTACGGCGTCACGACCAAGAGCAATCAGGCCGTGCAGTCCTGGGCGGACATCGACCAGCCCGGCGTGCAGGTCGCCGTGCAGCGCGGCACCTTCATGGAGCCCGTGATGCGCGAGACGCTCAAGCATGCGCAGATCGTGTCCATCGAGCCGCCCCAGACCCGCGAGAAGGAGCTCATGGCAGGGCGCGTGGATGTGTTCATGACCGACTACCCCTACAGCCGCCGGCTGCTCGACAGCTCCGACTGGGCCCGGTTGATCGCACCGCCCAAGCCGTTCCACGTGCTTCCCTACGGCTATGCAACCAGTCCTGCCGACGCCCAGTGGCTGGCGCGCCTGGACCAGTTCGTCTCCGACATCCGGCGAGACGGCCGCCTGGCCCGGGCAGCGCGCAACCACGGGCTGAGCGCCATCGTCGCGCCTTGAACCCTCCGATGGAGCGCCTTCATCATGTCTGGCCGAGCCGGCACGCATCATTTTCTGGGAGCCAGGCGCAGCGCCCACCTCAAGGCATTGGTGCTGACCTTTGCCCTGTGCGTGCTTGCCGGGCTGGTGCTGTTCGTCTGGAGCCAGCTGCATGCCGAGGCCGAGCAGAGCAAGGCCCAGGCGGCGTTGCTGGCCCGTGTGCTGCAGGATCAGACGAACAAGACCTTCGAGACCGGCGAGGTCGCCCTGGCAAGCCTGGCCAACAACCCGGTCATCCTGTCCGCCGACAGCCCCGGCGCAGCGCGCGAGGCGGCCTTGGCGCAAGTGGTCGGCCAGTTGCCGGTTCTGCGCAGCATGGCGCTGCTCGATGGCAAAGGACGCATCCTGGCGAGCACGCAAGCGGGCGAGGCCGGCCTGCAGATCGAGCTGCACAAGCTGCTGCCTGACAGGGCATCGGCTCCGGTCCCGGGCAAGGTCCAGCTGGGACGCCTGGTCACCGGCCGCAGCCTCTCCTCCCTGGCAGCGGCCCCGCATGCGACACCGCGGGGCGTCCGCTACCTGCCCCAGATCCTCGCATTCAAGCGCGACAACGGCGCACCGGCCGTGCTGGTGGCCCTGATCAATCCTGATGCCGTGGCCAACTTCTACCAGTCCACGCTGGAGTCCCTCAGCTACGAGGCCATGCTGCTGAGCTACGACGGCCAGGCGCTGGCCAGCACGAATGCGGGCACCGGCGTGCAGGCGACCGCCGTGCTGCAGACACCGCTGTTCCGGCAATGGCTGCCGCACAGCGAATTCGGCTCCTACGTCGGCGCCGGCATGCTCGGCTCCCATGAGGTCGTGTCCTTTCGCACTGTGCGCAACTGGCCTCTGCTGCTGGTGGTGGAGGAGCCCTACTCGGAGGTGGTCGCGCGCTGGCGCGACAAGGCATTCGCCTTCTTCGTTGCCGGCCTTGCGCTTCTTGCCCTGGTGCTGGGCCTGAGCGGGTCGGTGCTCAAGACCCGCAGGGTCCAGAAGTCGTCCCAACAGTCCATGGAAAAGGCCCAGGCGCGCCTGGCGCGCAGCGAGCATGAGATGGCCGTGCTCATGCGCAGCGTGCAGGAGCTGATCTTTCGCACCGACAGCGAGGGCCGGCTGACCTTCGTGAACGCACGCTGGGAGCAATGGACCGGGCAGCCCAGCGTCGAGGCGCTGGGGCAGCCGCTGGAAGGCATCGCGCGCGAAGCCTGCAGGCCGCAGATCCATGCCCTGCTCGACCCACAGGCCAAGCTGGCCCTGCGCAACTGCCAGGCCATGTTCCAGCTGCCGGGCCACCGGGAAATACTCTGCGACATCGCCGTCGTCCCCCTGCTGCGCGACGGCCGGCTCGTGGGCTTCGCGGGCAGCGCCGTGGACGTGACGGCCCGC
>NZ_JTKZ01000390.1:0-4459 GCF_000799035.1 Delftia sp. ZNC0008 | reverse complement strand
AGGCCCAGGCGCTGGCCGAACTCAAGGCGCTGGCAGGCCGCAACCAGCTGCTCAAAAGCTTCATCGGCCAGGGCTACTACGGCACGCACACGCCCGGAGTCATCCTGCGCAACATTCTCGAGAACCCCGCCTGGTACACGGCCTACACGCCCTACCAGGCCGAGATCTCGCAAGGCCGCATGGAGGCCCTGGTCAACTTCCAGACCATGGTCTGCGACCTGACGGCCATGCCGATTGCCAACGCCTCCATGCTGGACGAGGCCACGGCGGCCGCCGAGGCCATGACGCTGGCCAAGCGCTCCGTCAAAAGCAAGAGCAACCGTTTCGTGGTGGCCGGCGATGCCCACCCCCAGACCATCGAGGTGATACAGACGCGCGCCGCGCCGCTGGGCATCGAGGTGCTGCTGGCCAACTCGCTGGAGGAATGGAACCAGCTGATGGAGGGCGACTACTTCGCCGTGCTGGCCCAGTACCCTGCCACCAGCGGCCGCCTTCCTGACAATGTGGGCGATCTGCGCGCCGACGTGGACAAGGCCCATGGCAAGCAGGCCGCCTTCATCGTGGCCACCGACCTGCTGGCGCTGACCCTGATCACGCCGCCCGGCGAATGGGGTGCCGACATCGTGGTGGGCACCACCCAGCGCTTTGGCATGCCCATGGGCGCCGGCGGCCCGCACGCCGCCTTCATGGCCTGCCGCGACGAGTTCAAGCGCTCCCTGCCCGGCCGCCTGGTCGGCGTGAGCGTGGACGTGCACGGCAAGCCCGCCTACCGCCTGGCACTGCAGACGCGCGAGCAGCACATCCGCCGCGAAAAGGCCACCTCCAACATTTGCACGGCCCAGGTGCTGCCCGCCGTGGTGGCCAGCATGTACGCCGTCTACCACGGCCCCGAGGGCCTGGAGCGCATCGCCCGCCGCGTGGCCTCGTACACGGCCATCCTGGCGCGCGGCCTGGCCGAGCTGGGCGCGCCGCTGCGCGAGGCGCCCAGCTTCGACACGCTGAGCCTGCACACGGGCGCGGCCACCCAGGCCATCGTGGAGCGTGCCGTGTCCCTGGGCGCCAACCTGCGCGTGTATTTCAAGGAATACCTGTGCATCTCGCTGGACGAGACCACCACGCGCGCCGATGTCGAGCTGCTGTGGAAGATCTTCGCCCGGGACGGCCAGGCCCTGCCCAGCTTCACCGCCTTCGAAAAGGGCGTGGAGCCGCTGATTCCCGACGGACTGCGCCGCAGCAGCGCCTTCCTCACGCACCCGGTGTTCAACACCCACCGCTCCGAGACCGCCATGCTGCGCTACATCCGCCAGCTGTCGGACAAGGACCTGGCGCTGGACCGCAGCATGATCCCGCTGGGCTCCTGCACCATGAAGCTCAACGCCACCAGCGAGATGATTCCCATCACCTGGCCCGAATTCGCCCAGGTGCACCCCTTTGCCCCGGCCGACCAGCAGCAGGGCTATGCGGAACTGGACAAGCAGCTGCGCGACTGGCTGTGCCAGGCCACGGGCTACGCCGGCATCAGCCTGCAGCCCAATGCCGGCAGCCAGGGCGAGTACGCGGGCCTGCTGGCCATCAAGGGCTGGCATGCGAGCCGGGGCCAGTCGCACCGCAACGTCTGCCTGATTCCAAGCAGCGCCCACGGCACCAACCCGGCCAGCGCGCAGATGGTGGGCATGCAGGTGGTGGTCACCGCCTGCGACGCCAACGGCAACGTCGACATGGCGGACCTGGCGGCCAAGTGCGAGCAGCACAGTGCCAACCTGGCCTGCATAATGATCACCTACCCCAGCACGCACGGCGTGTTCGAGACCCAGGTCAAGGAGCTGTGCAAGCTGGTGCATGACCACGGCGGCCGCGTCTACGTGGACGGCGCCAACATGAACGCCCTGGTGGGCCTGGCCGCGCCGGGCAGCTTCGGCGGCGATGTCAGCCACCTGAACCTGCACAAGACCTTCTGCATCCCGCACGGCGGCGGCGGCCCGGGCGTGGGCCCCGTCTGCGTGGTCGAGGATCTCGTGCCCTTCCTGCCCGGCCATGCCACCACGGGCCTTGCGGGCGGCACGGGCGCGATCAGTGCCGCGCCGCTGGGCAATGCGGCCGTGCTGCCCATCAGCTGGATGTACATCCGCATGATGGGCGCCCAGGGCCTGACCCTGGCCACCGAGACCGCCATCCTCAGCGCCAACTACATCAGCGCCCGGCTGCGCGACCACTACCCCACGCTGTACGCGGGCGAGCACGGCCATGTGGCGCACGAGTGCATCCTGGACCTGCGCCCGTTCAAGGAAAGCACGGGCGTCATGGCCGAGGACGTGGCCAAGCGCCTGATCGACTACGGCTTCCATGCGCCCACGCTGTCCTTCCCCGTGCCCAACACGCTGATGGTGGAGCCCACCGAAAGCGAAAGCCTGTACGAGCTGGACCGCTTCGTGGACGCCATGATCGCCATCCGCGAGGAAATCCGCGCCATCGAGCAGGGCCGCCTGCCCCAGGACGACAACCCGCTCAAGAACGCGCCGCACACGGCCGAGACCCTGCTGGCTTCGGAATGGACCCACCCGTACAGCCGCGAGGCCGCCGCCTACCCCGTGGCTGCCCTGCGCCAGTCCAAGTACTGGTGTCCCGTGGGCCGGGTGGACAACGTCTACGGCGACCGCAACCTCTACTGCAGCTGCATCCCGGTCGACGCTTACCTGAGCTGAAGCACCTGCCACCCAAAGGGGCGCTTGTGGCGCCCCGGCCGGCGCGCGTACACTGCGGCCCTGCCCGCGCCGGGCCCCGGTCCATCTGCCGGGCGCCAGGCGCGGGCAACCAGGATTTGTGCGGCAGATGCCGCTTTCCCCAGCGCCAGCACGCGATGAGCAGCCAAGACCCTTCCGACCAGCCTCGCGACGACGAGCACCTGCCCCTGCATGCCTTGCTGGCGCCCGGCGCCGACCTGCCCCCCGTCGAACGTTTCCCCTCCTTCCAGCCCGAGGACGATCCGCTGCAGGCCCTGGTCGCCGAGCTGCGCAACTACCAGCGCGAGCTGGAGATCCAGAACCGCGTGCTGGACTACAGCCAGGCCGTGGCCGAAAGCGCCTCCGAGCGCTTCGAAGCCCTGTTTGCCAGCATTCCCCTGCCCCTGCTGGTGGTGGACGAGCACGACATGGTGGTGCAGGCCAACGCCATGGCGCACAGCGCCTTCCAGCCCACCGAGCATGACCGGCTGCTGGTCAATTTCGCGCCCTTCGTGCACCCTGACGACGCCGAGCGCGTGCGCGAGACCTTCGTTGCGGCACGCGAGCTGGGCCGCACCGAGGCCCACGAGGTCTGCTTCGACATCACCGAGCAGCACCAGCTGCGCGCCGACCTGCATGTGGCCTGCATCGCCATCCCGCAGCAAAGCGGCCCGCCCATTGCGCAGTACCTGTGCGCCGTGGTCGACCAGGGTCCGCTGCTGGCCGAGCGCCTGGCGCTGCAGCAGCGCAACCACCAGCTGTTCCTGAGCGAGCGGCGGCTCGAATCGGTCATCAACTCGGCCCTGGACGCCATCATCTGCCTGGACCACGAGCAGCGCATCACCGTCTTCAATCCCACGGCTGCCGCCCTGTTTCTGTGTCCGCCGCACGACGCGCTGGGCAGTCCGCTGGAGCGTTTCCTGCCCGATGCGGCCCAGGCCCTGTCCTTTGCGCCGCTGACCACGCAGGCCGTGCTGGGCGAGATGACGGCACGCACGGCCAGCGGCCGCGAAATCCCGGTCGAGGTCAGCGTCTCCTTCGAGCACCACAGCGGCGGCGAGACCACCACCGTGTTCGCGCGCGACCTCACCAGCCGCAAGAAGGCCGAGGCCCAGCGCAACGAGCTGGAAGAGCAGCTGCGCGAATCGCACAAGATGCAGGCCCTGGGCACCATGGCCGGCGGCATTGCCCACGACTTCAACAACATCGTGGGCGCCATCCTGGGCAATGTGGAGCTGGCCAAGGCCGACTGCGGCGGCAATGCCGCAGCCATCGAAAGCCTGCAGGAGATCGAAAAGGCCGGCCGCCGCGCGCGCGACCTGGTGCGCCAGATCCTGACGTTCAGCCGCAATGAACCGCCGCAGCGCAAGCCCGTGCAGGCGCGCGAGGTCATGGGCGACACGGCGCGGCTGCTGCGCGTGACCCTGCCGCCCGCCGTGGAGCTGCAGGTGCACGTGCCGCCGCAGATGCCGCCCATGCTGGCCGACGCCATGCAGGTGGAGCAGGCCCTGTTCAACCTGTGCACCAATGCCATGCACGCCCTGGGCGAGCGGCGCGGCCTGATCCAGATGGATGCCGACCTGGTGCGCCCGGACCAGCGCCTGTGCGAACGCCTGGGCCTGCCGCCCGTCAGCTATGTGGCGCTGTCGGTGCAGGACAACGGCCCCGGCATGGACGCACGCACGCTGCAGCGCATCTTCGAGCCCTTCTTCACCACCAAGCCCGTGGGCCAGGGAACG
>NZ_JTKZ01000467.1:0-15473 GCF_000799035.1 Delftia sp. ZNC0008 | reverse complement strand
CCGTACGGGTGCGGCGGCGCGCGCGCAGCGGCGGCCCCAAGAGGTGCGATGGTGGGTGGAATCGCCGCAGCGGATATCGGACATGCATGGCCTCCTGAGCCTGGAACGGGATGCGCCATTGTGGCCAATCGGCCCGGGCCGCTGGCGCATTTGCCGTGGATCAGCGCGGGGATTCGCCGGGCCTGATCCTGAACCAGATCGAGTACATGGCGGGCAGGAAGACCAGCGTCAGCACCGTGCCGGCCAGCGTGCCGCCGATCAGCGTATAGGCCAGCGTTCCCCAGAACACCGATTGGGTCAGCGGGATGAAGGCCAGGATCGCCGCCAGCGCGGTCAGGATCACGGGCCGGGCGCGCTGGACGGTGGCCTCCACCACCGCCTGGAACGGCGCAAGCCCCTCCTGCTCGTTGTGCTGGATCTGCCCGATCAGGATCAGCGTGTTGCGCATCAGGATGCCCGACAGCGCGATCAGCCCCACCAGTGCATTGATGCCGAAGGGCTGCTGAAAGACGATCAGCGTCGGCACCACGCCGATCAATCCCAGGGGGCTGGTCAGGAACACCATGACCATGGCCGATATCGACCGCACCTGCAAGATGATGATGATCAGCGTGATGGCGATCATGATCGGGAACAGGGGCAGCATGGCCGTCATGGCCTTGCCGGATTCCTCGATGGAGCCGGCCTCGTCGATGCGGTAGCCCGCAGGCAACGCCTTCCTGATGGGCTCCAGCTGCCGGGTGATGGCCGCAGAGACATCGGGCGGCTGCAGGCTGTCATCGATGTCTCCGCGGACCGTGATGGTGGGCATGCGGTCGCGGCGGCGCATGACGGGCTCCTCCATCTGCACGGTGACCTCGCCCAGCTGCGACAGCGGTATGCGCTGGCCAGTGGCGTTGGTGAGCGTGAAGTCGCCGACCCTGGCCACATCGTGGCGGGTGCCGCCCGCAGAACGCGCCATCACCTGCACGGTGCGGATGTCCTCGCGCACGGTGGTCACGGGCACGCCGCTGAGCAGGAATTGCAGCTGCTGCGCGACTGCCGCGGAGGTCAGGCCCATGGCCTGCAGCCGGTCCTGGTCCAGGGTGAAGCGCATGACAGGGGTGCGCACGCCCCAGTCGGAGTTCACGGTCCGCATCATCGGGCTGTCGTGCAGCACCTGGTGCACCTGGCCGGCAATGTCGCGCAGCCGCTGCGGGTCGGGGCCGGAGACGCGATACGCCACGGGGAACGGGGAGTACGGCCCGAACACGATCTGCGATGCGCGCACCTGCGCCTGCGGGGCCAGTCCCTGGGCGATGGCCTCGCGCAGCCTGAGCTTGAGCGCGTCGCGCTGCGCCTGGTTGGCGGTGCGCACGACGATCTTGGCGAACGACGGGTCGGGCAGCTCAGGCGAGATGGCCAGAAAAAAGCGCGGTGCGCCCTGGCCGATATAGGCGGTCACGATCTCCGATTCGGGCTGCTGCAGCAGCCAGGCTTCCACCGTGCGGGTGGTCTCGCTCGTCTGGCCGATGGAGGTGCCGTAGGGCATCTGCACCTCGACCATCACCTCGGGCCGGTCGGAGATGGGAAAGAACTGCTTCTTCACGATGGACATGCCCAGCACGGAAGCCACCATGAGCCCGCCCACGACTGCGGCCACCATGCCCTTGCGGGCGATCACCTTGCCCAGCACGCGCCGCAGGCGCTCGTAGCGGGGCGTGCCATACATCGCCGCATGTCCGCCTTCGACCTTCTTGAGAGGGGGCAGCATCTTCACGCCCAGATAGGGCGTGAACACCACGGCCACCACCCAGGACACGATGAGCGCGATGCCGACGATCCAGAACATGTTGCTGGTGTACTCGCCCGCCGTGGAGCGTGCGAATCCGTTGGGCATGAAGCCCACCGCCGTCACCAGCGTTCCGGACAGCATGGGCGCCGCGGTATGGCTCCAGGCGTAGGCGGACGCGGCCACGCGGTCGTAGCCCTCTTCCATCTTCACCACCATCATCTCGATGGCGATGATGGCGTCGTCCACCAGCAGGCCCAGCGCAAGGATCAGCGAGCCGAGCGTGATGCGGTCGAAATTCTTTCCCGTGGCGGCCATGATGATGAACACGGCCGCCAGCGTCAGCGGCACGGCCGCAGCCACCACCACGCCAACGCGCCAGCCCATGCTGGCGAAGCACACCACCAGCACGACCAGCAGCGCGGCCAGGAACTTGAGCATGAACTCATCGACGGAGGCGCTGATGTTCACGGCCTGGTCCGTCACCTTGGTCAGGCCCATGCCCAGCGGCATGTCTGCATTGATGGCACCCACCTCCCGGTCCAGCGCCTTGCCCAGGTCCAGCCCGTTCCAGCCGTCGCGCATGACGACGCCCAGCAGCAAGGCCGGCTCCGCACCGTTGCGGATGATGAAGGTCGAGGGGTCTTCGTAGCCGCGCTGGACGGTGGCGATGTCGGACAGCTTGACCGTGCGGCCCTGGGCCACGATGGGCGTGTCGCGGATCTTCTGCAGCGCGTCGAACGCCCCGTCGATGCGGATGAACACCTGCGGTCCCTGGGTCTCCACCGACCCGGCAGGGGTGAGGGCGTTCTGGTTGTTCAATGCCGCGAAGACGTCCTGCGGGCTGATGCCCAGCGTGGCCAGGCGCTCGTGCGAGAACTCCACGTAGATCCGCTCGGATTGCTCGCCGACGATGTTGACCTTCTTGACGCCCGGCACATGCAAAAGACGCTGGCGCAAGGCTTCGGCATCGCGCACCAGCGCCCGGGGCTCTTCGCCGCGCGCCTTGAGGGCGTAGATCGCAAAGGTCACGTCGGCGTACTCGTCGTTCACCATCGGACCGATCACGCCCGCCGGCAGGTTGCGGGCTTCGTCACCGAGCTTCTTGCGGGCCTGGTAGAACTCCTCCTGCACCTCGCCGGGGGGCGTGGAGTCGAGCAGGGTCAGCGTGGTGAAGGCCAGCCCCGGTCTGACGAAGGTTTCGGTGCGGTCATACCAGCGCAGCTCCTGCAGGCGCTTTTCCAGCTTCTCTGCCACCTGGTCCTGCATTTCCTGCGGGGTGGCGCCAGGCCAGGCCGTGATGATGGTCATGACCTTGACGGTGAAGGCCGGATCTTCCGCCCGGCCCAGCTTCAGGAAGGCAAAGACACCCGTCAGCGAAATCAGCAGGATCAGGAACAGCGTGATGGAGCGCTCACGGACGGCAAGCGCCGACAGGTTGAAACGGCCTTCACTCACGGGACGCTCCCTTGGACACGGAGGACGCCGTGGACGTTGTTGCCGTTGTTGCCGTTGAAGGCGCCGGCGCCTCGCTGTCCAGCCGCACCTGCGCACCCTCGCTCAGCAAATGCGCGCCGAGCGCGACGATCCGGTCCCCCTGGTCGAGCGCACCCGCCACCTGGGCATTGCCGTCCTGTACCTGAACCACGGTGACGGGCTGGCGCCTGACCTGATCGCCCTGCACCACCCAGACAGCGGCGCCCTTGCCCTCATCGAGGATGGCGCCGATGGGGACCTGCAGGGTTGCCTTGCCGGCCGTCGCTGTCGCTGTCGATGTCGATGTCGATGTCGATGTCCCGCCAATCCTGAGCGTGACCGTGCTGCCCAGCGGGGCGCTGGCCGCCGCGCCGGCGTCCAGCACATAGCGGGCCTCAAAGGTGCGGGTGGCCCGGTCGGCCACATCGGACAGCTGGCGCAGTCTGGCGGGGATGACCACATCCTCCCTGCCGAACAGGCGGGCCTGGGCCGCCGAGCCCAGCGCGGGCCGCAGTGTCTCGGGCAACTGGACGACCGCTTCGCGCCTGCCGGCATGGGCGAGGCGCACGACCACCTGGCCGGCACTGACGACCTGGCCAGGCTCGGCAAGTGTTTCCATCACGATGCCATCGGCATCGGCCAGCAGTTCGGCGTAGCGGCTGGCGTTCAGCGCTGCGGCGGCCTGCGCTTCGGCCGCCCTGAGCTGGGCGCGGGCGGCATCCGCGGCCGCCTTGATCTGTTCATGGGCCAAGGCCGAAACGGCACCCGTTCCCTGCAGGTCACGGTAGCGCTGCTCCTCGTCGCTGGCCTGCTGGGCCCGTGCCCTGGCGGCTGCGACGGCCTCCTGCTGGGCATGGGCGGCCAGCTTCAGGTCCACCGGGTCGAGGCGCAGCAATGCCTGGCCGCGCCTGACCGTCTGGCCTGTATCCACCAGGCGCTCGAGCACCTTGCCGGCCACGCGAAATCCAAGATCGCCCTGCACCCTGGCCGCGATGGTGCCGGTGAAGACGCGCTCGGAAGCATTGCCTGGCGCTACCAGGGTGGTGCGAACGAGGGGTGGCTGGGTGCGCGGATCCGGCGGCGGGCTTTTGCCGCAGGCTGCGAGTGCAAGTGACAGTGCGCCGACAGCGGCGATGGACAGATGGCGGTGCCGAAGCATGAGGGGGTCCCGATCAATGAGCAGGACCCGATTCTGTGATTAGTGACCATTTATGTCAATGGTCACAACTGCAGGATTTAGGGCGACAGGCTTCTCAGCACCAATCCGGCCAGTTGTGCGGGCGCCTCGTCCGCATGGTCGAGGCTGTGCTGCAGCATCACCGGGTTCAGATAGGGGAGCATGACCAGGAAGATGGCGCGCCCGGTTTCATCCAGCGGCGTCTTGCGCTCGAAATCGCCCCGCTGGCGCCCGGCGTCGAGCACCTGCAGCAGCAGCTGATGCATGCGTTCCTCATAGGCCTGCGCTGCCTGCCAGCGCTCGGCCGACGCCGAAATGGCGATCTCGTACAGCTTGCGGTCCTCGGAGAAAAGCCGCAGCGTGGCAGCGACGATCGCCTTGAACAGGCGCCGCAGCTGCTCGGGAGGCGCATCCGTGCTGGCGACGGCCTGGCGGATCTCCGCCTCCATCTCCATCAGGCAGTTGGAACAGATCATCTCGCCGATGACCTGCTTGGACTCGAAGAACTTGTAGATGTAGGCCTTGGAAAAGCCGATGGCCTTGGCAAGGTCGGACACCGTGGTTTTCTCGTAGCCGTAGCGGCTGAAATGCTCTTTCGCCGCAGTCACGATCTGTTGCCGGACATCGTGTTCGACCGGGCCGCGCGCAGAGGTCGGATAGACGTTGGTGGTGCTCATGCGGCCTAGCTTACTCCATCAAAAAAATACTATGCAAGTGACCATTTTGGAATATAGTCACAGCGTCACCACGCTTCTGACTGTTGAACATGCCGCGTCTTGCCGCCCCCGTCTTTCTGATGCTCGCCAGCCTCTGTGCAGGGTGTGCGGTAGGCCCTGACTACCAGCCGCCCGCCACGGCCCTGCCCCAGGCCTACATGGGCAGCCGCGTTCTGGGTGAGACCAAGCCGCCCTCGCCGGCCTCCTCCACGGACCTTGCAGCCTGGTGGGCAGCCTTTGGCGATCCGCAGATGGCGCGCCTCGTCACGGCGGCACTGAAGCAAAACCTGGATGTTGCCCAGGCCGCTGGCCGCGTGCTTCAGGCACGCGCCGGGCTGGATGCGGTGGCAGCCGCCCTGCTGCCGTCGGCCCAGATCTCGGCGCAAACGGCCAGGAGCTATCAGTCGGTCGAAACTCCGCTGGGCCGGGTGCTCGACTCCATGCCGGGGTTCGATCGCTACGGCAGCGCCCAGGAGGCCAACCTCGGGGCCAGCTGGGAGCTTGATCTCTTCGGCGGCCTGCGCAGGGCCCGGCAGGCTTCCCTGGCCGAGTACCAGGCATCGGAAGCCGGCGCCACTGCCGTGCGGCTCGCGGTGGCCGCACAGACTGCGGACACCTATATCCAGATTCGCGGCCTGCAGGCGCGGCTGGCAGTGGCACGCTCGCAAGTGCAAACCCAGCAGCAACTGCGCTCCATCGTCGAACTGCGGTTTGGCAAAGGCCTGGCACCGGAGCTTCAGCTGCGCCAGGTCGAGGGAGCGCTCGCACGGGCACAAGCCACCGTCCCGCCGCTGGAAAATGCGCTCGAGGCCGCCCTCAACGCCATGGACGTGATGCTGGCCACGGCACCCGGCACGCACCGGGCCGAACTGGCCGATCCCCGCCCGGTCCCCGTGCTGCCAACCCTTTCCCTGGCGGAGGCGCCCGGCGATCTGCTGCGGCGACGCCCGGACCTCATCGCGGCGGAGCGGCGCCTGGCAGCGTCGAACGCACGCATCGGCGCGGCGATCGCCGAGTACTACCCGAAGCTGTCGATCAGCGGCCTGATCGGCAGCGTCACCTCCATCTCCGCAGGCAATCTCTTCAGCGCCGGCGCGTCGCAGGCCAGCGTTGTGGGCGGCCTGCGCTGGCGGCTGTTCGACTTCGGTCGCATCAACGCCCAGATCCACCAGGCGCAGGCACAGGAGGCGGAAAGCCTTGCCGCCTACCGGCAGTCGGTACTGCGCGCCACGGAAGAAGTGGAGAACGCCCTGGTCTCGCTGGACAGGCGGCAGGAGCTGATGGCCGTGCTCGCCAGGGGTGCGGATGCGCTCACGCTGGCCCGGCAGGCCGCAGGCGCCGCCTACGACAAGGGCGTGGTCAGCCTGATCGAGGTGCTGCAGGCGGATGAAAGCCTGCTGGGCGTGCTCGATGCACAGGCGCAGGCCCGGATGGAGTCGGCGCGCTCGACGGTCGCGATCTTCAAGGCGCTGGGCGGCGGCTGGAAGCCGGAGCCCCTGCCTTCCAGGGCGTTGGCGGCCGCCAGCCACGGTCTTCCCGCCAGCGTTGCCCCCTGAACCTGCCACTTCCCGAAAGGAGCCCCCTTTCCACACAGCAAAGCAACCGAACACCCCTGCGGGACATGCGGCCCAGGCGACCTGCCCAAGCAGGCGGCCCAAGCCATGGCCCGGCTCCACCCACCCCCATCCGTCAAACCATGCCAAACACAACCCCCTCCCCCACCGTTGCTGCAGCCGCACGCATCCTGAAGCCGGCGCTTGCGGCCATTGCCTTCTCGACCTGCTTCGCAGCCCATTCGCAGCCGCAAGACGCCTCGGCAGCCACATCGGACGCAGCGCTTTCCCGCGCCGAAGTCATCGCCGATCTCGCACTCTGGCGCCGCGCCGGATTGGACCGCCATGCGGAGATATCGATCTCCTACGGAGTCGAAACGCAGGAATATCGGGCCGCATACCAGGAGTACCTGCGCCTTCGCAACAGCGAGGCGTTCCAGGCGGAGGTCCGCAAGGCGCTGAGTCGGTAAGGCGGAGCGCCTTCCCGCCCAGGCCATCGCGGCAGCGGCTGGCTGCCTGGGGACGTGGCCCGGGGCTTTGCCTACAGGCCCAGGTCGGACAGACCGGGGTGGTCATCGGGGCGACGCCCCAGCGGCCAGTGGAACTTGCGCTCCGATTCCTGGATGGGCATGTCGTTGATGCATGCGAAGCGCCGGCGCATGAGACCGTCGGCCTCGAATTCCCAGTTCTCGTTGCCGTACGACCGGAACCAGTTCCCGGCATCGTCGTGCCACTCATAGGCGTAGCGGACTGCGATCCGGTTTTCCGCGTACAGCCAAAGCTCCTTGATCAGCCGGTAGTCCAGCTCCTTCTTCCACTTCCTCTCAAGAAGGGCCTGGGCCTCGGCGCGGCTGTTGGCGAACTCCGCCCGGTTGCGCCATTTCGTGTCGAGGGTATAGGCCATCGCGACCTTGGCCGCATCGCGTGTGTTCCATCCATCCTCGGCCAAACGGACCTTTTGGACGGCGCTTGCGAGAGAGAACGGGGGCAGGGGTGGGCGAGTTTCCATGATGTGACCTTTGAAAAGATGTAGAACGATCTGTCTACATGCACCACTCTAACGGAGGTGGAACGATCTGTCTACAATGTCTTCATGAAAACTCCCGAGCCATCCTTCGAGTCATTGCCCCCCCGCGAGCGCATCCTGGTAGCCGCCCACGGCCTCTTCTACGCAGAGGGCATCCGGGCCACGGGTGTGGACCGGATCATCGAGCGGTCGTCGGTCAGCAAAGTCACCTTCTACCGCCAGTACGCCAGCAAGGACGACCTGATCCGTGCGTACCTCGACTACCGCCATGAACGGTGGATTTCCTGGTTCCAGGCCAGCCTGGCGCAGCAGGCCGCCGGGGGCTCGTCAGCGTTGGATGCCCTGTCCACCACCCTCAGGAGCTGGTTCGGCCAGCCCGACTTTCGGGGCTGCGCCTTTCTCAATGCCGCTGCCGAACTGGGCTCGTCCGACCCTGAGATCCTGGCGACGGTCCGGCGGCACAAGCAGGAAATGTCGTCCGTGCTGGATCGCCTGTTCGGTGGCCATCCCCTGTCCGTGGGCGCTGCGCTCACCCTGGTGGCGGATGGCGCCATCGTCCATGCGCAGATGGGTCAGCCGATCGATGAAGTCATGGCGAACTTCAAGGCAGCGGCCGAAGGGATCGTGAGCCGCCCCGGGTGGTGAGCCGGCTCAGGAGCGGGGCGCCGCTGAGGCTTCGGCGCGCCACAGCGGCAGGTCGTTGCTGCCTCGCCACCTTTGGCCACGCAGGGGCCGGATCTGGCAAGTCAGTGCTTTGCCACACGCTGTCCTGCCGCGTCGATGACGGCTTCGCCGTCCTCCTTGGAGAATGCCCCTTGCTGGGGACGCGGCAGTATGTCCAGCACCACCTCGGATGGCCGGCACAGGCGCGTGCCCAGTGGCGTCACCACAATGGGGCGATTGATGAGGATAGGGTGCCGGAGCATGGCGTCGATCAGCTGGGCATCGGTCCATTCCGGGTCGCCCAGGCCCATCTCGTCATACGGCGTACCTTTTTGCCGCAGAACCTCCCGCACAGGCAGGGCCAGGTCCGCCAGCAGCCGCTCCAGCGTGGCCCGGTCGGGCGGTGTCTTGAGGTATTCGATGACGGCGGGCTCCTCGCCGCTGTTGCGGATCAGGGCCAGCACGTTGCGCGATGTGCCGCAGGCGGGGTTGTGATAGATCGTGATGGTGCTCATGGCAGGTGGGTTCTGTGAGGGAATTCAGGCAGCCACGCTCAGGCGCAGCGCAAGGGCGGCAAGCGTGATGAGCAGCACGGGGGCCGTCAAAACCGTACCGACCCTGAAGTAGTAGCCCCATCCGATGGTCATGCCTTTGCTGGCCAGTACATGCAGCCACAGCAGCGTGGCCAGGCTACCGATGGGCGTAATCTTCGGGCCCAGGTCGCAGCCGATCACGTTGGCGTAGACCATGGCATCCCTGACCACGCCGGTGGCACTGGAGGCATCGATCGACAGCGCACCCACCAGCACGGTGGGCATGTTGTTCATCACAGACGACAGCAGGGCCGAGAGCACTCCCGTGCCGATGGCTGCGCCCCAGACGCCGCCTTGGGCAAAGCGGTCCAGAACGGATGCGATAGAGGTGATCAGCCCGGCATTGCGCAATCCGTAGACCACCAGATACATGCCCAGCGAGAACACGACGATCTGCCACGGCGCGCCATGCAGTACCTTGCGGGTGCTGATGACGCAGCCGCGTGCCGCCACGGCCAGCAGCAGGGCGGCACCTGCGGCCGCGACCGCGCTGACAGGCACGCCCAGCGGCTCCAGCCCGAAGAAGCCGACCAACAGCAGGACCAGGACCACCCAGCCCGCGCGAAAGGTCGCCGGATCGCGGATCGCATCGGCCGGGCGCCTGAGCTGGGCCAGGTCATAGGTTGCGGGAATGCCGCGCCGAAAGAACAGCATCAGCATGGCGAGGCTGGCCAGCACCGAGGCGAGATTGACCGGCACCATTACCGAGGCGTATTCGTTGAAGCCGATGTTGAAAAAGTCGGCCGAGACGATGTTGACCAGGTTGGAGACGATCAGCGGCAGGCTGGCCGTGTCGGCGATGAAGCCTGCCGCCATGACGAATGCCAGCGTGGCGGAGGGCGAAAAGCCCAGCGCCACGAGCATGGCCATCACGATGGGCGTGAGAATCAGGGCGGCGCCGTCGTTGGCGAACAAGGCGGACACAGCCGCACCCAGCAGCACGATGAACGCGAACAGCTTGCTGCCCCGGCCGCCGCCCCAGCGTGCGAAGTGCAGCGCGGCCCATTCGAAGAAGCCGGCCTCGTCAAGCAGCAGGCTGATGATGATGACGGCCACAAAGGTGGCGGTCGCATTCCACACGATGCCCCAGACCACTGGAATGTCGGAAAGATGCACCACGCCGGCCAGCAGGGCAACGACCGCGCCCAGCGAGGCGCTCCAGCCAATGCCCAGGCCGCGCGGCTGCCAGATAACCAGCACAAGGGTGGAGATGAAGATCAGGACTGCCATGAGCATGGTGCTGGGAGATTCGGGTTTCAGAAGGCGCGCATTCGTGGACGAAGGGGGCGTCAGTGGGAGGCCAGTTCGCGGGCGGTGCCCTGCAGCCTTGCCTTTTCCAGCTTGTCGTCGGGCAGGTTGACCAGCAGCTCCAGACGACGACGCATCATGTGCAGAGTCTGTCGGAATGCTTCCAGCTTGACCTCTTCAGATGCGTCTCCCTGCGAGGGATCGGCGTATCCCCAGTGGGCGGTGGCGGGGTGGCCGGGCCAGATCGGGCAGACCTCGCCAGCTGCGTTGTCGCAGACGGTGATGATCAGGTCCATCTGCGGCGCCTGCGGGGCCGCGAACTCATCCCAACTCTTGCTGCGCAGCCCCTGCACAGATACGCCGGCACGTTGCAGCACCTGCAAGCTCAAGGGATTGGGCTGCTGATTCGCGCGGGGGCTGCTGCCGGCCGAATACGCTTTGAAGCGCCCATTGCCCATGTCGTTGAGCAAAGCTTCGGCCAGGATGCTGCGCGCCGAGTTGTGAGTGCACAGGAACAGGACATTCAGGGGGGTGATGGAATCAGACATGGTGGCTTAGCAGCAGGACTTGGAGGAAGAGGCAGCTACGGTGCCTGGGGCGCAGCAGGCAGATGCGGCCGCCTGGCGCGGGGCCGTCGGCGCGCAGCACGCGCCGCTGGCTTCGACAGCTGCATCAGGGGCCTCGTGAAACACGGGAATGTTCTCCAGCGAATGAAAGTGCTCCCAGGCAATCCCCTGGGGATCGGTGATCCAGTGCTTGTCGCTGCGTGCATAGCAGCAGGTGGTGGCGCCTTCGTCGAGCATCGCCAGGTCGGCGGCCCTGGCGCGTGCCTTGAGCGCATCCAGCTCCTCGGCCTCATCCACTTGGAAGCCCAGGTGGTCCAGGCCGGCTTTCTCGCCTCGCGTCGAAATGGCGAAGTTCACCCGGGGCTCGTCCAGCATCCACTTCGCGTAGTCGCTTTCCACGCGGGCGGGCTCGGCACCAAACAGCTGGGAATAGAACGCGATGTTCTTGGCCAGATCGTCGACGTGCATATGGACATGGAAGCGTTTCATCGTGGACTCCGTTCAGCAGTTGCAGGGCAAGGCATCCACCGTGGCGCATGCGGCGCCCTGGCAGCAGTTTTCGGTGAGGTAGGCGAGCAGGTCGTTCATCGCCGCAAAGGACGCCCGGTACAGCACATTGCGGCCCAGGCGCTCCTGGCTGACCAGCTCGGCATGGGACAGCTCCTTGAGGTGGAACGACAGCGCGTTGGGTGCGATACCCAACTGTTCGGCCAAGGCGCTGGGCGTAAGCCCCGCAGGGCCGGCGACTACCAGGGCGCGGAAAACGCGCAGGCGCGCTTCATGGGCCAGGGCCGAAAGCGATCGGATGACTTGGGTTTCTTGCATGCATCAATAATACAACTATTGTTGAATTGTTGTTGAAAAAAAATGAGGGCGGCCGTGCGGCTCCATTGCGCAAGCTCCGTGCGGAACGCCACTGAACACGCCGCGCGTCACGCAGATAACTCGTTGATTTCTCAGGTCCTCGCAAGCCATGCGCCAGCGATCCTTAGAGAGATGCGCCACTGAACTTTCGTCTGTACGGAAAACGCGCCACTGCACTTTAGTTTTTTGGCCAGCAAGGCTGAGGAGCGAGCTATCGGCCGAGGCGCAAGGGCTCAGGGCCGATGTGCGGCGGCGTCGCGCGTTGCCATGGGCTCTTGTGTGGCAGCTACCGACCCGTTGCAGTCGTTTGTCGCAGGCCTGTCGGTGTCGGCTTTGCCTCGGCAGCTGCCGCCCCCCCGCCGCCGGGCGAACTCACGCTGCATGGCACCAAGCAGTCCTTAGCCCCTGCGACAAGCGCTGGCCCAAATGGTGGGGCTACTCGAAGGCTAGGGTATTCTCCGGGCGCTCGCCCCGTGCCAGTGATCGTCTCACCCCCACTCAAACTTGCAGTCCCGAAACACGGATGGACGGCCAGGCTCGCCATGACACCCTGACAGCTCTACCCTCGCAAACATCGCCATCAACGGCGGACAGCACATCCACTGATGCTGACGACGTTCACACGGGGCGCAGCTGAAAACATTTCAGAACTTCATAGACACCGCCACGCGCATATTCCGCGCCTCCCCGTAGTACGACGAGGTCGAGACCCCTTGGTACTTGCGGTCGAAGACGTTGTAGAGGTTGGCCGAGACCGTGAGCTTCGGATTGATGGCGTATTGCACCATCAGGTCGGCCACAGCATAGCTTTTCTGCTCGACACGGCTGACGTTGGGCAGGCCCAGGAAGGAGAGGTCGCTCCAGGTGCCGCTTTGCCAGCGCGCGCCGCCGCCCACGGTCAGGCCGTGGCCTATATGAGGCAGGCGGTAAGTGGTGAACAGCTTGAGGGTGTTGCGCGGGATTTCGGGGTTCAGGCGGTTGCGCTCGGCGTCGCGCGCGATGTTGCGGGCAAAGCCGACGGAGGCGTTCCAGTGGCGGCGGATTTCGCCGGTCATCTCCACCTCGAAGCCACGCGTTTCGGCGCCCTTGACGGCACGGTAGGCCTGCTCGCCATTGGGCGCGTAGCTGCCCGTGATGGCCTGGGCCACGTTGTCCTGCAGCAGGCGGTAGACGGCGGCGCCCACCTGCAGGCGCTTGTCCAGCAGCTCGCCCTTGAGGCCCAGCTCGTAGCTGCGGCCCAGTAGGGGATCGAGCTTTTTGCCGTGGATGTCCAGGCTGCTCTGCGCCTGGAAAATATCGGTATAGCTGGCATAGGCCGACCAGTCGCGGCCCACGTCCAGCACCAGGCCGGCGAAGGGCGTGAGCTTGCCGTTTTCGGCCATGGCGCTGCCGCTGGTCTCGCCGCTGGCGAAATCGGTGTAGCTGTCGCGACGCTTCCAGTTCGTGATGCGTGCGCCCGCGATGACGGACAGCCGGTCCGTGGGGCGCAGCTGCAGCGATCCGTAAGCACTGCTGCTGCGTTCCACGGCCGCGCTGCGGCCTAGTACCGGGTTGTCGGGCTGCACCGGCGTGCGGCCATCCCAGGTGAAGAGGTTGTCTATGGTGTTGTCCCAGCCGGGGAAGGCCCAGCGGCCATGCGAGCCGCTGTCGTTGCGCGTGCGCGCCACACTGGCGCCGAAGGCGGCCTGGTGCTGACGTCCCAGCAGCTGGAAGGGACCGGAAGCCGTGAGGTCCAGCGTGTCCTGCCGAGGCCGCCCCGTCCACCAGGCGGCCCACAGGCCGGCACCTGCGCCGGTGGTGCGGTCCACAGGCTGTTCATTGGTCCAGCCCGGAATCTCGTCATAGCTGCTGCGGTCGAGCGTGTAGATGGCCTTCAGGCGCCAGTCGCTGGCCATGCGGTGTTCGAGCGAGGCGAAGACGCTGCGGTAGTCCCGCCGTGCCGAGGCCCAGCGCGCGCCCGAGGACGCGGAGCGGCTCCAATCGATGCGCGTGCCATCCGTGTAGAAGAAAGGCCGGCCCCCACGGCCTACGCCAGAAGCGTCGTAGTCCTGCGCGGAAAAGCCCACGGTGGCCAGCGTGGACGGCGACAGGTCAGCCTCCACCACGCCGTACAGCGAGCGGCTGCGGTCCTGCTCGTAGTCGACCTTGGAATGGCGGTTCTGCGATACGGCCACGATGCGCCCGCGCACCGATCCGGAGGCGTTGAGCGGCGATGACAGATCCACCTCGGCACGTGCGAAATCCCAGGAGCCTGCCGTGAGCCTGGCGCTGCCCTGGAACTCGGCCGTGGGCAGCTTGCGCACCAGGTTGATGGTGGCGCCGGGCGTGCCCGCGCCGCTCATCAGCCCCGAGGCGCCGCGCACGACTTCGACGCGGTCGAACATGGCCATGTCGCTGGTCTGGAAGATGGCCGGGTAGTCGCTGAACAGGCGGTTGACGCCATCGACCTGGAAGTTCTTGATCTGAAAGCCCCGCGCGAAGAACTGGTTGGTGTCGCCGCCCGTGGGACCGTACTGCGCATAACTCAGGCCCGTGGTCTGGCGGGCGATGTCTTCCTGCAGCACGATGCCCTGGTCGTCCATGCGCTGGCGCGTGATCACGCTGACCGACTGCGGCGTCTCGCGCAGCGACAGGGACAGGCCCGTGGCGGCCCGCGATTCGCTGGCGGCGTAGGACTGCGTGCCCTCGGTGACGGCGCTGCGCTCGGCCTGGGCGGTGACGCGCACCTCGGCCAGCGTGGCCGCGCCGGTGGGCGTTCCCACGGCCAGGGACAGTCGCACCACAAAGCCGCCGCCCTCGCGCGGCAGGGCCTGCAGGCCCGTGCCGGCCAGCAGCGCGGACAGGGCCTGGTCCACGGTTCGATCACCCTGCACGCCGGGGCTGGTCCTGTCTGCGGTCTGGGCGGTGGAGAAGGACAGCAGGATGCCCGCCTGGGCGCCAAAGCGATTGAGCGTGGCGGTCAGCGGCCCGGCAGGAATGTCGTAGCGCTGCACTGCCTGGGCGTGGGGCTGTGCCTGTGCGTGGGCCTGCGCCGGGGCAAGCACCGCCACCAGCGGCAGTGCCAGAACGGCGGGGCGCAAGGCCTGCCGCAGTTGAAATGCCAGTCGTGTGGCGCGAAAAGTCGGGTGATGGCCCATGGTGTGCGTGTCCCTCGGTCCTGGATGGTTGGCAATGGAATGCGGGCGCAGAAAAAAGCGCTTCATCTCCATTGCCCCGCGAGACGCGAAAAGCGATCAGCCAGGATCGACAAGAGCCAGGAAATCAGGCCGGCTCGACCACCACCCAGTAGCGCGTGGCCGTGCGCAGGCGCACCGGCAGGGTGGCCAGCAGCATGGCCAGCACCTGGTCGGTGTCGGCCAGCGGATAGGTGCCGCTGACGGGCAGCTGCGCCACGGCGCCATCGCAGTCCAGGTGGCCGGGCCGGTAGCGCGACAGCTGGTCCAGGAACTCGGCCAGCGGCATGTCCTGGGCCACCAGCATGCCGCGCGTCCAGGCTGCCAGGGCCGGATCGGCGGGCCCGGCCGGCGTGGTGGCCTGAGCGTCGAACTGCGCCTGCTGGCCTGTTTGCAGCAGATGGAGGTGGCCGGGCCGTTCGCGGGGCGCGATCTCCGTGGCGCCTTCAAAGACCGCAACCCGGCTGGGCCCCTGGCCGCGCTGGCGCACGACGAAGCGCGTGCCCAGGGCACGTATGCGGCCATGGCGGGTTTCGACGAGCAAGGGCGGCGCACTATCCTTCAGGCCCTGGGCCGTGGCCACCTCGATGTCGCCGCCGCGCAAGCGCACCAGGCGCTGCTGCGGGCTGAAATCCAGGTCACGCGG
>NZ_JTKZ01000612.1:0-7660 GCF_000799035.1 Delftia sp. ZNC0008 | reverse complement strand
CGCGAGATGGCGCGCAGCACGTCCAGGCACATGACGTTGCCCGAGCCTTCCCAGATCGAGTTCACGGGCGCCTCGCGGAACAGGCGCGCCATCACGCCCGTGTCCACATAGCCGTTGCCCCCCAGCACCTCCATGGCCTCGCCCGTCAGCTCCACGCCGCGCTTGCAGACCCAGAACTTGGCCGCCGGCGTCATGATGCGTTTCCAGGCGCGCTCCAGCGGATCACCCTCGTCGCCTCCACGCTCGTAGGCCTGGGCCAGGCGCATGGCGATCTGCAGCGCGGCCTCGCTCTCCAGCGCCAGATCGGCCAGCACGCTGCGCATCAGCGGCTGCTCGGCCAGCCGCTTGCCGAAGACGCTGCGCCGGCGCGCATAGGCCAGGGCCTGCACCGTGGCCGAGCGCAGGATGGCGGCGCTGCCCAGCACGCAGTTCAGGCGGGTGTAGGTGGCCATCTCGATGATGGTGGGAATGCCCCGGCCTTCCTCGCCCATCAGGATGCCCCAGGCGTCCTCGAACTCCACCTCGCTGCTGGAGTTGCTGCGGTTGCCGACCTTGTCCTTCAGGCGCTGCACGCGCACCGCATTCTTTGTGCCGTCGGGGCGCCAGCGCGGTACGTAGAAGCAGGCCTGCCCACCGCCTTCCCCCATGCGCGCCACCACCAGGTGGGCATCGCACATGGGGGCCGAGAAGAACCACTTGTGGCCGCGCAGCAGGTACTCGCCGCCGCGCCCGCCGGCGTGCACCGGCATGGCCACCGTGGTGTTGGCGCGCACGTCGGAGCCGCCCTGCTTCTCGGTCATGCCCATGCCCAGCCACATCGATGCCTTGTCGGCGACGGGCAGGTCGCGCGGATCGTATTTGTGGCTGAACAGCTTGCCCTGCAGCTGCTGCCACAGCGCCGGTTCCTTTTGCAGCAGCGGGATGGCGGCCGTGGTCATGGTGGCCGGGCACAGCGTGCCCTGTTCGACCTGGCCGTGCAGGTAAAAACCTGCGGCCCAGGCGCTCCAGCGGCCCGCGCTGCTGTCCTCGAAGGGCAGGGAGATCAGCCCTTGCTGCCGGTATAGTCCCAGCAGCGTGTGCCAGCTCGGGTGGAACTCCACGGCGTCGATGATGCGGCCGCGTGCGTCGAAGCGGTGCAGCTCGGGCGTGTGGCGGTTGGCCTGCTCGGCCAGCTCCCAGGTGGCGCGCTCGCCCAACTGCTGCGCATAGCGCGACAACGAAGGGATGTGGCGCGCAGCGCCGCTGCGCTGAAGGGCCTCGGCCAGGGCGGGGTCGGCCTCCAGCAGGTTGAAGTCGGTGAGTTCGTCGACCTGGTTCAGGACGTCGTGCGTGTTCCAGGTGTGCCGTGTCTGCAAAGTCTGGCCGGTGCTCATGCGTGTCTCCGTGATCGTGGGTCTCAACGCAAAAGTCTAGGAAAAATGCCCAGCAAAGGTGTTCGGGTTTCAAGGCAGCAGCCGCAGCCGCCCAAAGTGCGGCGCCGCCCCCTGCAATCGCGCGCGCAGGCCACCTCGCAGGCGCTGCAGGACGCCTTTGTTCGGCTTGTGATCGAGCAGGGCTACGAGCGCACCACGGTGCGCGAGGTGGCGGCCGTGGCCGGCGTGGGCCTGGGCACCTTCTACGAATACTTCGGCAACATGGACACGCTGGCGGCCATGTGCATCCACCGCCAGGTGCAGGCCCTGCATGCCCAGGGACTGCAGGCGCTGCAGGGATGCGCCGACATGGCGCCGGCCACGCGCGTGGACCGGCTGCTGGACACCTTGGTGGACGGCATTGCGCGCGAGGCGCCGATGTGGGCTGCGCTGTTCATGCTCGAGCGCAAGGTGTCCGCGCCCGAGCCCTTCCGGCGCCACTACCAGGCCTATGTGCAGCTGTGGGCCATGGCGCTGCAGGACTGCGATCCGCCGCTGCCCGAGCCGGCCCAGCCCCTTGCGCGGCTGCTGCACACGATGACCTATGGCTGGGTGTCGCAGTCGCTGCTGGCGCTGGGGCCGCAGCAGACGCCGCAGCAACTGCGCGAGCCGCTGGGCTGGGCCATTCATGCGCTGCTGCGCAAGGCGCAGGCTGCGTAGTCCCTCAGGGCCCAGGGGCCCGAGACTCAGATGCGCGGAAAGCGCAGCGTGAAGCGGGCGCCGCCCCGCTCGGAATCGTCGGCCTCCACGCTGCCGCCCTGGGACAGGGTCAGCGCCTTGACGATGGACAGGCCCAGGCCAGAACCCTCGCGGCGGCGCTTGCCGGGCACCTGGGCAAAGCGCTGGAAGGGGTGGGCGCGCAGCTCGCTGGGCAGGCCGGGGCCTGCATCGCTGATGCGCAGCACGGTCCAGGCGCGGCCTTCGATATCGGACTCCACCGTGAGCGCCACGCCCAGCCAGGCGCCGCTGGCCGCATGGCGCATGGCGTTGCTGACCAGGTTGGAGAGGATCTGGCGCATGCGGTCGGCATCGGCGCGGATGTCGGTCATGCCTTCGTCGGTGGGGCCGGGCAGGGACAGGTCCAGCTGCATGCCGTGCTGCTGCAGCTGGGGGTGGAGCTGGTCCAGCGTCTCGGCCACCAGCAGGGTCAGGTCCATGCGCTGCTTTTGCAGCGAGAGCTGGCCTGCATCGGCCATGGACAGCGTGTGCAGGTCGTCCACCAGCCGGCCCAGGTGCTCGACCTGGGACAGCAGGGTGTTCAATTCGGTGTCGTCCGCCGCGATGACGCCATCGCAGATGGCATGCAGTCGCGCCTGCAGCACCGTCAGCGGCGTGCGCAGCTCATGCGAGATCGAGGCCGCCGTGGCGCGGCGCTCGGTCTCCAGCGTCTCCAGCGAATCGATCATGCGGTTGAAGGCCACCACCATCTCGGCCATCTCGCCGTGGGCCTTGCCGGGCAGGGCGCGCGCGCTGAAGTCGCCCAGCTCCACGCGCTTGGCCACCTCGACCATGGACGCCAGGGGCCGCGTCACCAGGCGAGACACCCAAAAGCCCACGGCCAGTCCGAAGGGCAGGCACACCAGCAGGCCGATGACCAGCGACCATTTCTCGCCGAACAGCAGATCGCCCGTCCAGTACTGGCCATAGATCTGCATGGCGCGCGGGCTGTCCTCCAGCGACTGGGCGTTGAGTTCGTCCAGCTCGATCTGCACGGCCGGCGGCAGGCTGTTGTAGAAGTCGCGGTACTGGATCTCGGAGAACACCAGCACGCCGATGGCCAGCAGGGCGATGGTGCTGAGCACGGTGGCCGTGATCCACAGGCCGAAGCGCACCCAGATGCGGTTGGGCCTCAGTCCCAGGGCCATAGCCGGTAGCCGATGCCACGCACGGTTTCGATCAGGCCTTCCTGGCCGGCCAGCTGCAGCTTGCGGCGCAGCTTGGACAGGTGCGAGTCGATGACACGCTCCAGCGCATCGCTCTCGGGCAGGCAGTGCTCGATCAGGTGGGAGCGCGAGAAGCAGCGCCGGGGCTGGGCCGCCAGGCAGGCCAGCAGGCGGAACTCGGTCAGCGTCAGGGGCAGCGGCAGGGCGCGGCCCTCGTTGTCGTAGACCACGGCGCTGTGCGCCTCGGTATCGATCTCGATGGGGCCCACGCGGATGGGCGCGGGTGCCGGGTTCTTGCGCGCCTGGGTGCGTCGCAGCACGGCGCGCACGCGGGCCACGACCTCGGGCGGATTGAAGGGCTTGACCACGTAGTCGTCGGCGCCCAGGCGCAGGGCCAGCAGCTTGTCCACATCGTCGGCCAGGGCCGTGACCATGATCACGGGCGTCTGGCTGTCATCGCGGATGGCGCGCAGCACGTCGATGCCATCCATGCCGGGCAGGTGGATGTCCAGCAGCACCAGGTCGGGCCGCAGCTGGCGGAACAGCTGCAGCGCCTCCTGCCCGTCCGAGGCCATGCGCGAACGCAGCCCGTCCCGCTCGAGATAGGCCGTCAGGATGCTGGCGATGGCGGGCTCGTCTTCGACGACGAGCACGAGGGGGGTGGTTGCCGTTGGCTGTGCTGTGGAGTTCATTGCGCAAAAGCGGCCTGGCGTGGCCTCGGGGGCCCATTATGGGCCGAGGCTGCACGGGCCGTATGTCTCCATATTCCCTCCATAAAGCCTGCAACCTCGCGCAAGCTTGGCCGCGTCCAATGGCTATCCGGGGACATGGTTCCCTGGCCTCGTTTTCCCGGTCCTCCCCCTCGATCATCCCCTCCCGCCTGTCCATCCCGTGAACCACGCCGCCGCGACGCAACGCCTCTCCAGCCTGTGCCTGGGCGCCGCCCTGGCGCTGGCCGGCTGCTCATCGCCGCCCCCGGCACAGCTCGACGGCTCGGTGCCTGCGCAGTGGACACAGCCCCTGCCCGCCGCCGCGCCGGGTGCACCTGGCTCGGCCGCCGCACCCGACCTGCAGGGCTGGTGGAAGGCCTGGGGCGATGAATCCCTCAACACCCTGGTCGAGGAGGCGCTGGCCGCCAACCTCGATCTGTCCCAGGCCCAGTCGCGCCTGCGCCAGCAGCGGCTGCTGGCGGGCACGGCCGGCGCTGCCTTCCGGCCCGTGTTCACGGCCGGTGCGCGCACGCTGCAGGACATCGCAGCCATCGACTCGTATTTCCACGCCAGCATCGACGTGAGCTGGGACCTGGGCCTGTTCGGCGCCCGCGAGGCCGGCGAGCGCAATGCCGCAGCTGCCGTGCTCGATGCACGGGGCCGCCTGCAGGCAGCGCGCGTGGCCCTGGTGGCCGACGTGGTGCACCGCTACCTGGACATCCGCATGGCCCAGCGCCAGCTGGCCCTGATCGACGAGCAGGCGCAGCTGGATGCGCGTGCCCTGCAACTGGCCCAGGTGCGCCAGCAGCAGCGCCTGGGCACGGCCGAGGCCGTGCGCCAGCTGCAGCTGCAGGCCGGCCAGAGCGCTGCCCTGCGTGCGGGCCTGCGTGAAACCCAGGCCCGCAGCGCCCACATGCTGGCCGCACTGCTGGGCCGCACACGGCCCGATGCGCAATGGCTGCAGGCCGATGCGACAGCGCCGCTGCCCGGCCCGCAGGCGCTGGGCGTGGCGGTCCTTCCGGCCGACCTGCTGCGCACGCGCCCCGACATCCAGGTGGCGCAGGCCGGCGTGGAACGCGCCGCAGCCGAGCAGGGCATTGCGCAAGCGGCGCTGTACCCGCGCTTCGTGATCGGCGGCTCGCTGCTGTATTCGTTCAACATCACCCAGAACCTGCGCACGACGCAGGACAACGCGCCCACCTTCGGGCCGCAGATCGACATTCCCCTGTTCGACTGGGGCCGCCGCCGCTCGCAGGCCGATGCCAGCGAGCTGGCGCTGCAGGCTGCCATCCAGGGCTACCGCCAGAGCGTGCTGGACGGCGTGGCCGAGGTCGAATCCGCCCTGGCCGCCATCGGTGCCCAGCGCCAGCGCATCGCCGCGCTGCAGGACTCGCAGCAGGTGCTGGCCGAGCGCGAACGCGTGCAGCACCAGCGCCAGAAGCTGGGCCTGGACAGCGAGTTCGGTGGTCTGGCGTACCGGCGCGCCGCATTGCAGGCGCGCAGCGAGCAGACCACCGCCCTGGCCGCCCATGCCCTGGCCTATGTGGCGCTGTACAAGGCCCTGGGCGGCGCGCCGCTGCCTGCCGAGGACAGGCCGGAGGACGATTCCGGCAACGGCCCTGCGCCCGTGGCTCGGGGGGCATCCTCATGATCGCGCTGGCGCGCAAGACGCTGGTGCACGAGTGGCGCCGGTTCATTCCCTCCGTCTTCGCGGTGGGCTTCTCCGGCGTGCTGCTGGCCATGCAGGCCGCGCTGGTGCTGGGCATCTTCGGATCGGCCGCGCTGTATGTGACGGCGTCCTCGGCCGATCTGTGGATCGGCTACCCGGGCACGCAGAGCGTGAATTTCGGCCGCACCATCGGCCGCGACGTGGACATGCGCCTGCGCATGGACCCGGACATCACTGCCGTCGAGCCCTACGTCTGGGTCGATGGCGACTGGCGCTCCAGCACGCCGGCTGGCGGCGCGGCCAGCGAACACGGCGGCGGCGTGTCGGTCTACCTGTCCGGCATTGCCACCGATGATGCCTCCATGCTGTTTTCCCGCGTGCTCCAGCCCTGGCAGCGGCAGCGCCTGCGCGAACCCGGCGCCGTGATCGTGGACCGGGCCGACCTGCAGACGCTGGGCGCCAGCGAGGGCGGCGTGGCCTGGGTCAACAACCACCGCGTGCAGGTGGTGGCCGCCGTGGACGGCCTGCGCGGCCTGGGCGGCGTGAACGTGCTGGCCTCGCTGGCCACGGCGCGCGAGATTGGCGGTGACCCGGGCCAGGGCAGCACCTACTTCGTGGCGCGCGTGCGCCCCGGCGCCTCGGCCAAGGCCGTCCAGCAGCGCCTGAACCAGTCCACGCCCAGCTTCGGCCCCTACGAGGCATGGACAGCCAAGGAATTCGCGCGGCGCTCGCAGCGCTACTGGATGTTCGACACGGGCGCCGGCGCGGGCGTGCTGTTCATGGCCGTCATCGTCTGCCTGGTGGGCTCGGTGGTCACCAGCCAGTCGCTCAAGGCCGTGGTGGCTGCCTCGTCGCGCGAGTACGCCGTGCTCAACGCGCTGGGCGTGAGCCGCGCGGCCCTGGGCCGCGTGGTGGTGGAGCAGGCCTGCTGGATCGGCGGCCTGGGCTTCGTGATGGCCGCGCTGGCCAGCGCCGTGCTGCTGGCCGTGGCCACGGCCTACCGCGTGCCCGTGGCGCTGAACGCATCGGCCGTGCTGGCCTGTGCCGTGCTGGTGGCCGTGCTGTCCCTGCTGTCGGGCCTGGGCGCCATGCGCAGCCTGCTGCGCGCCGACCCGGCCACGCTGCTGCGCTGAAGACTTCCAGACACCATGAACGTGATGAATGCCTCTTCCCCCGCGCCCACGGCGGTGCCTCGCACGGCGCCCAGCCTGGAGGCCGTGCGGCTGTGCAAGTCCTTCCTGTCGGGCATGGTCAGCGTGCAGGTGCTGCAGGGCCTGTCGGTATCGCTGTACGCGGGCGAACTGAGCCTGATCTCTGGCCCATCGGGCTGCGGCAAGAGCACCCTGCTGTCGCTGATGTCGGGCCTGCAGGCGCCGGACAGCGGCTACGCCATGGCGCTGGGCGAGGACCTGGGCAAGCTGGGCACGCGGGCGCTGGAGAAGTTTCGCCTGCGCCACACGGGCTTCGTCTTCCAGGGCTTCAACCTGTTCCCGGCACTGACGGCCATCGAGCAGGTGCAGTTGCCCCTGGGCTACATGGGCCTGCGCAGCGACGAGGCCCTGCGCCGCGCGCAGCAGGCGCTGGACGAGGTCGGCCTGTCCCACCGCGCCCACATGCGCCCGGCCGAACTGTCGGGCGGCGAAAAGCAGCGCGTGGCCATTGCGCGCGCCATGGCCAAGGCGCCGCAGCTGCTGTTCGCCGACGAACCCACGAGTGCGCTGGATGCCGAAAGCGGCCAGCGCGTCATCGACATCCTGCACCGCGCGGCGCGCAACCATGGCACGACCGTGCTGTGCGTGAGCCATGACCCGCGCCTGGTGCGCCATGCCGACCGCGTGCTCGGCATGGAGGACGGCGCCATCCGCAGCGACTGGCGCCAGACCTCCCCGTTGAAGGAAAAACAATGAAGCACCCCCTGAGCGGCCTTGCCGCTTCCACTGCCGGACTGGCTGCGGCGCTGGCCGCCGCCGCGCTGCTGGCACGCGG
>NZ_JTKZ01000689.1:0-10332 GCF_000799035.1 Delftia sp. ZNC0008 | reverse complement strand
GCCATGACCGCCATCGCTCCGCCGCCATCACCATCCCCGGTTCTGCACGATGCCGCGCTGGCCCTGCGCGCCTTGCTGCCGCCCGGCCGGCGCTGGCTGGTGCTGACGGGCGCGGGCTGCAGCACGGGCTCCGGCATTCCGGACTACCGGGATCTGGAAGGCCAGTGGAAGCGCCCCCAGCCGGTGACGCTGCAGGCCTTCATGGGCAGCCATGCCACGCGCCAGCGCTATTGGGCGCGCAGCCTGCTGGGCTGGCCCGTGATGGCGCAGGCCAGGCCCGGCCAGGCCCACGCGGCACTGGCGCAGTTGCAGCAGCGCGGATGGATCGAAGGCCTGGTCACCCAGAATGTGGACGGCCTGCATACGGCAGCAGGCAGCGAGGGTGTCATCGACCTGCACGGCCGCATTGCCGCCGTGCGCTGCATGGGTTGTGGCGCCGGCATGGAGCGCGCCGCGCTGCAGGCCATGCTGCTGCAGCGCAACCCCGGCTGGGCCGGCCTGAGCGCCCAGGCCGCGCCCGATGGCGATGCCGATCTGGAGGGGCGCGACTTCAGCCGCTTCGACGTGCCGGCCTGCCCGCACTGCGGCGGCGTGCTCAAGCCCGATGTGGTGTTCTATGGGGAAGGCGTGCCCAGCCAGCGGGTGCAGGCCGTGCGCGCCATGCTGCAGCAGGCCGGCGGGCTGCTGGTCGCCGGTTCTTCGCTGATGGTGTATTCAGGCCTGCGCTTCGTGCATGAGGCCGTGGCCCAGGGCAAGCCGGTGGCCGCCATCAACCAGGGCCGCATGCGCTCCGAGGATTTGCTGGCCCTCAAGATCGAGCAGGACTGCGGCCCGTTGCTGCAGCAGCTGGCCCAGGACCTGGAGCAATGAAAAAGCCCCGCAGGAGCGGGGCAGTGTTCAGGGGATGACGCGCGATGCGCGCACCACCGAGTGCACGCGGCGCAGGTTGCGCAGCGCGGACTCCACCTGCTGGTTGTCGTGCACCGAGATCACGAAGCACAGGTCCGTGGTGCTCATGGCGGCCTCGTCGGCCATGTCCACGCGCAGGATGTCCACTTCGGCGCCGGCCAGCTCGGCTGCCACGCGGGCGAGCACGCCCTTGCCGTTGTTGACGGTGACGACGATGCGGGCCTCGAAAAGGCGCGCGGCATCGATGTCATCTGCCCATTCCACGACGATGAAGCGGTCGCTGTCCTTTTCCTGCAGGCGCTGTGCGATCTTGCATTGCGCGTGGTGCACGATCAGGCCTTCGCCGCTGCCCAGATAGCCCACGATGGCGTCGCCCGGCACGGGCCGGCAGCACTGCGCGTAGTGGATGGAGCCCTGGTTGGAGCCGTCCAGCAGCACGGCGCCCTGGAAGGGCCGGTTGCTGGCATTGAAGCGTTCGCGCGTGAGCAGCAGGGCGTCGGGCCGGTGGCCGTGGCGCGCCATCAGCGCCGTCAGGCGCGAGGCCACCAGCGACGCAATGCGCCGGCCCATGCCGATGTCCACCATCAGGTCGGCGCGGCTGCGGCTGCCTGCCATGCGCAGCACTTCGTCCCACAGCGCCTGGTTGGCTTCATCGGCCGGCGGCACGGCGTCCATGCCTTCGGCGCGCATGGCCTGGGCCAGCAGGTTCTCGCCCAGGCGTGCCGATTCGCTTTGCGCGGCCGACTTCAGGTAATGGCGGATCTTGGAGCGCGCGCGACCGGTCTTGACGAAGCCCAGCCAGGCCGGGTTGGGCGTGGCGTCTTCGGAGGTGACGATCTGCACCACGTCGCCGCTCTTGAGTTCGGTGCGCAGCGGCACTTCCTCGTTGTTGATGCGCGCGGCGGTCATGTGGTTGCCGACCTTGCTGTGGATCGCATAGGCGAAGTCCACCACGGTGGCACCGCGCGGCATGGCCATGATCTCGCTCTTGGGCGTGAACACGTAGACGGCGTCGGGGAACAGGTCCACCTTGACGTGGTCCCAGAACTCGGCGGCATCGCGCGTCTCGTTCTGGATGTCCAGCAGCGATTGGAGCCACTGCGTGCCCAGCTGCTCGGAATCGTGGCCGGGCTGGGCCTTGTAGAGCCAATGGGCGGCCACGCCGGCCTCGGCGACGATGTGCATTTCCTCGGTGCGGATCTGGAACTCGATGTTCACGCCCGAGGGGCCCACCAGCGTGGTGTGCAGCGACTGGTAGCCATTGTTCTTGGCAATGGCGATGTAGTCCTTGAAGCGGCCCGGCATGGGCTTGTACATCTGGTGCAGCACGCCCAGCGCCGTGTAGCAATCGATCACGCGCGGCAAGATGATGCGAAAGCCGTAGATGTCCGTCACCTTGGCAAAGCTCAGCTGGTTCTTCTCCATGCGCAGATAGAGCGAATACAGCGTGCTTTCGCGGCCGGCAAGGCGGGCCTGCAGCCCCGCGCCGGCGAACTCGGCATTGACCTCGTCCTGCACGCGCTGGACCAGGTCGCGGCGTCGCTTGCGCGAGCGGGCGATGGCTTTTTCCAGCGTGGCGTAGCGCCAGGGATGCAGGTGGCGGAAGGCCAGGTCCTGCAGCTCGCGGTAGGTCTGGTTCAGCCCCAGGCGGTGGGCGATGGGTGCGTAGATCTCCAGCGTTTCCGACGAGATGCGGCCCCACTTGCTGCGCGGCATGTCGCCCATGGTGCGCATGTTGTGGGTGCGGTCGGCCAGCTTGATCAGGATCACGCGCACATCGCGCGCCATGGCCAGCAGCATCTTGCGGAAGGATTCCGCCTGGTTCTCTTCGCGCGTGTTGAACTGCAGCTTGTCCAGCTTCGTGAGGCCGTCGACCAGCTCGGCCACGTCCTGGCCGAAGCGCTGGGCGAGATCGGCCTTGGTGACGCCGCAGTCTTCCATCGCATCGTGCAGCAGCGCGGCCATCAGGGCCGGGGCGTCGAGCTTCCAGCTCGCGCACAGCGCCGTGACCGCGATGGGATGGGTGATATAGGGTTCGCCGCTGCTGCGCCACTGGTCGCTGTGGGCCTGGTCGGCGAAGGCATAGGCTTCGCGCACCTGCTCGATGCTGGTGGCATCCAGGTATCCCAGGTGCTCCATCAGTCCGGCAAAGGCATTGGCCGACACGGCGGTTGCCTGCTCTGCAGACATGCGCTCGGGCCGGGGTGGCGGTACGGGATCAGAGGGGGCTGTGAACGAAGTCAAGGCCGCTTTCATGACTTAAATGTAGCGTGCATGCTGGTTTGTGCAGGCTTCATGTAAAAAAAGCACCGCTGTGCGGTGCTCTTTGTGGGGCCATTGTGTTGCTTTGCAGCAAATCAGCCCGGAACCTTCTTCAGCATCTCGATGCCGACCTTGCCTTCGGCGATCTCGCGCAGCGCGGTGACGCCGGGCTTGTTCTTGGTTTCGATCTTGGGCGTGTGACCCTGGCTCAGCATGCGTGCGCGGTAAGTGGCGGCCAACACGAGCTGGAAGCGGTTAGGGATCTGCTCCAGGCAGTCTTCAACAGTGATGCGTGCCATCAGGATCTCCGGGAAACGTCAGTTGGGTTCAGAAATATTGAGAGACTCGAAGGTCTCTGCGCGGCGGCTGCGCTGAGCCGCATACTTGAGGCGCTGGGCGTGGATGATCGTCTTGAGATCAAACAGTGCGCTCTCGAACAATTCGTTGATTATAACGAAGTCGAATTTCGCCACCTGGGCCATCTCCTCGGCCGCGTTCTTCAGGCGCAGCTCGATCACCTCGGGCGCGTCCTCGCCCCGGTTTTCCAGGCGGGCACGCAGTTCGTCCCAGCTGGGCGGCAGGATGAAGATCAGCACGGCGTTCGGAAACGCTTGCTTGACCTGCAGTGCGCCCTGGTAGTCGATCTCCAGCAGCACGTCGGTGCCGACCTGGATGCGCTCTTCCAGCGCCTTCTTGGCCGTGCCGTAGCGGCGGCTGTGCACGTTTGCCCATTCGACGAAGGCGTTGTTCGACACCATGGCGTCGAACTCCTGGTCGGAGACGAAGTAGTACTCGCGGCCGTGCTTTTCCTGGCCACGCGGCGCGCGCGTGGTGTGGGAGACGGAAGGGGAGACGCGCGCATCGAACTCGCGCAGCGCGCGCACCAGGCTGGACTTGCCGGCCCCGCTGGGGGCCGAGACGACAAAGAGGTTTCCGGGGTAATCCATGGAATTTTGCGCAGTGTGTTCACGCATGGGCATCTGTGTTGGGCTTATTCGATGTTCTGCACCTGCTCGCGCATCTGCTCGATCAGCACCTTCATGTCCACGCTGATGCGGGTCAGCTCCAGCGTGGCGGACTTGGAGCCCAGCGTATTGGCTTCGCGGTGCAGTTCCTGGATCAGGAAGTCCAGGCGCTTGCCGATCTCGCCGCCCTTCTTGAGCAGGCTCTGGATCTCGTCCAGGTGCGAGTCCAGGCGGGTGACTTCCTCGGCCACGTCGATGCGGATGGCAAAGGCGGTGGCCTCGGTCAGGGCGCGGTCCTGGGCGGCTTCGGGCGCCACGGCGCCTTCGGCCAGGGCCATCGCTTCATTCCAGCGCTCCATGAAGCGCAGGCGCTGCTGCTCTACGAGCTGGGGCACCAGGGGCGTGGCATCTGCCGCGAGCTTGCGCAGCTGCGCGATGCGGTCCAGCAGCATGGTGGCAAGGCGCTTGCCTTCGCGGGCGCGGGCCTCCAGCAGTTCGGTCAGGGCCTGCTCTGCCAGCGTGGGCAGCACGCTGCTCCAGTCAACGGCCGAGTTGCCGCTGCCGCTGGCCAGGCGCAGGGCGTCGGAGACGGACAGGCTGCGGGCGTCGGGCAGCCAGGACTGGACAGTGTCCTGGAGCATGGCCAGGCGCTGCAGCATGGCGGTGGAGGGGTCGGGCAGGGAGTTGCCGTCGTCGTTGTCGATGGCGGCGCGCACCTCGACCTTGCCGCGCTTGAGGCGGGCGGTCAAAAGGGCCCGCAAGGCTGGCTCATGCGCGCGCAGTTCGTCGGGCAGGCGGAACGAAAGATCCAGGAAGCGGCTGTTGACCGAGCGGATCTCCAGACCGAGCCGGCTGTTGCGGCCCGACGCTCCACCATCTTCTTCGGACGCGCCGTGCTGGGCACTGGCGTATCCGGTCATGCTGTAAACTGGCATTGGACTTTTGATGGATGCTTGCAATTGCCCGATTATCCGGGTTTCGCCCCATCCCTGAGACTCACCGGAGAAAAATGTCTTCCAAGATCAAGCCGGCGCCATTGCCGCCAGGCAGCACGATCGGCGGCTATCGGGTGGTGCGCAGGCTTGCTTCCGGCGGTTTCGGCGTCGTTTACCTGGCCTTGGATGCAGAGGGCAAGCAGGTGGCGATCAAGGAATACCTGCCCGCCTCGCTGGCCACCCGTGCCCCCGGAGAGCTGCAGCCCGCCGTGGCGCCCGAAAAACTTTCGCTGTACCGCCTGGGCCTCAAGAGCTTCTTCGAGGAAGGGCGTTCACTGGCGCAGATCTCGCACGCTTCCGTGGTCAGCGTGCTCAATTTCTTTCGCGAGAACGAAACCGTCTACATGGTGATGAACTACCTGGAGGGTGCCACCCTGCAGGACTTCGTCGTCACCGCGCGCGAGTTCAAGGCCGAGAAGGTGTTCCGCGAATCGACCATTCGCTCGCTGTTCGACGAGGTGCTGCGCGGCCTGCGCATCGTGCACCAGCACAAGATGCTGCACCTGGACATCAAGCCGGCCAACATCTTCATCACCAATGACGACCGTGCCGTGATGATCGACTTCGGCGCGGCGCGCGAGGTGCTGTCCAAGGAAGGCAACTTCATCCGCCCCATGTACACGCCGGGCTTTGCCGCGCCCGAGATGTACCGCCGCGACGCATCGCTGGGTCCCTGGACCGACATCTACGCCATCGGCGCCTGCATCTATGCCTGCATGCAGGGATTTCCGCCCAACGAGGCGCCGCAGCGCCAGGACAAGGACCGGCTCACGCTGGCGCTGACCAAGCTGCGCGGCGTGTATTCGGACAACCTCATCGAGGTGGTCGAGTGGTGCATGGCCGTGGACCCGGGATCGCGTCCGCAGTCGGTGTTTGCGCTGCAAAAGGAATTGAGCCGCGAAGGCGAGCGCCGCTACACCAAGCTCAGCGTCTCCGAGCGCATGCGCCTGCAACTGGACACGCTGGTGACCGACGCCAAGAAGAACATGCAAAAGATCAGCGGCGCAGCGGGCCTGCCAGCCGTGGGCCAGGAGCGCAAGCCATGAGGTTTTCGGTATTCCAGCTGAGCCGCCGCGGCGGCCGTGCGCTCAATGAAGACCGCATGGGTTACTGCTACACGCGGGAAGCCGTGCTCTTCGTGCTGGCCGACGGCATGGGCGGCCATCCCGAAGGCGAGGTCGCCGCGCAGCTGGCGCTGCAGGTGATGTCCGTGCATTTCCAGCGCCAGGCCAAGCCGCTGCTCGAAGATCCGCAGGGCTTTCTGGTCGATGCGCTGCTGCACGCGCACCGGCAGATCCTGCGCTATGCCAGCGCCAAGGGAATGATCGACACGCCGCGCACCACGCTGGTCGCCGCCGTCATCCAGAAGGGCAAGATCACCTGGATCCATTGCGGCGACTCGCGCCTGTACCTGGTGCGCGGCGGCGAGCTGCTGGTGCGCACGCGCGATCACTCCTATCTGGAGATGGGCGAGATCGCGGCCCAGCTCAAGACATCGAGCCGCAACGTGCTGTTCACCTGCCTGGGCTCTCCGTCCAAGCCCATCTACGACGTGACCGAGCCGCGCCGGCTGGAGCAGGGCGACAAGCTGCTGCTGTGCTCCGACGGCCTGTGGGGCAGCGTGGACGAAGGGCACCTGCTGCGCACCCTGCACGGCCGCACCGTGTCCCAGGCCATTCCCCAGCTGGTCGATACGGCGCTGCGCAATGCGGGCGATGCCAGCGACAACGTCACGGCCATTGCCATGGAGTGGGAGACGCCAGACGCCTTCGAGTCCACCATGGGCATCTCCACCCAGGACATCGAGAACGACGCGTTTGAATCCACGATCCAGGGCGGGGCAATCGAAGACCTGGAAGATGAGCTCGACGACGCGGCCATCGAGCGCTCCATCGCCGAGATCAACGAAGCGATACGCCGCTCGGCCGAGCGCCAGTTCAAGCGCTGACCGCCGCTGCCGGCCCGCGGCAGCGGTGCCGTTGGCGCGCATGGACTACCGAACCTATTGACGACAAAGGGCGCACGGGCGCCCGAATGGATTTCTACGATGAAGATTGTGTTGGCCTCCAACAACCGCGGCAAGCTCGCCGAGCTGCAAGCCATGTTCGCCCCGCTGGGGGTGGAGCTGATCCGCCAGGGCGACCTGTTCGAGGGCGAGGCGCCCGAGCCGCATTGCACCTTTGTGGAGAACGCGCTGGCCAAGGCCCGCTTCGCGGCCGAGCGCACGGGCCTGCCCGCCATTGCCGACGACGCCGGCATGTGCGTCTCGCACTTCGGCGGGCTGCCGGGCGTGGATACGGCCTACTACTGCACGCAGTTCGGCTACGAGAAAAGCGATGACAACAACGTGCGCGCGCTGCTGGAGCAGATGCAGGGCGTGGCCGACCGCCGCGCCGCCATGGTCAGCACCCTGGTGGGCGTGCGCAGCGCAAAGGATCCCGAACCGCTGATCGCCATGGGCCGTGTGCTCGGCGAGATCACCACCGAGCGCCGTGGCACGCAGGGCTTCGGCTTCGACCCCGTGATGTACATCCCCGAGCTGGGCCAGACCTTCGCCGAGATGGACCCGGCCGTGAAGCACGCGCACAGCCACCGCGGCCGCGCCACGCTGCAGATGATCGAACTCGTGCGCGAGCGCTGGGTGCGATGATTCCCATCCAGCCCCAGGATGCGGCCTCCGGCGCCCAGGCCGCCGTGCAGCGCGACATCCAGCACTACATGCGCCCCGGCACGCTGCAGCTGGGCAGCCTGCCGCCGCTGTCGCTGTACGTGCACCTGCCCTGGTGCATACGCAAGTGCCCGTACTGCGACTTCAACTCGCACGAGCACGGCCGCGACGGCCCCGAGCTGCCCGAAGACCGCTACATCGACGCCCTGGTCGCCGACCTGGAGAGCGCGCTGCCGCTGATCTGGGGCCGCACGGTGCACAGCATCTTCATCGGCGGCGGCACGCCCAGCCTGTTCTCGCCCGAGGCCATCGACCGGCTGCTGGCTGCCATCCGCGCGCGCCTGCGCATGGAGGCCGATTGCGAGATCACCATGGAGGCCAACCCCGGCACCTTCGAGACCGACCGCTTCCGCGCCTTCCGTGCGGCCGGCGTCACGCGGCTGTCCATTGGCGTGCAGAGTTTCGACGACCGCCTGCTGCAGGCCGTGGGCCGCGTGCACGACGGCGCCCAGGCGCGTGCGGCCGTGCGCGAGGCGGCCGACAGCTTCGAGACCTTCAACATCGACCTGATGTACGCGCTGCCCGGCCAGACCGAACTGGACCTGGCGCGGGACCTGGACGTGGCCATGTCCTTCGCGCCGCCGCACCTGTCGGTCTATCACCTGACCATCGAACCCAATACGTATTTCGCCAAGTTCCCGCCGGCCATTCCCGAGGACGACCTGGCCTACGACATGCTGGACCGCATCACCGCGCGCACCGCCGCCGCAGGCATGCAGCGCTACGAGATATCGGCCTATGCGCGCGAGGGCCACCAGTGCTGGCACAACCGCAACTACTGGCAGTTCGGCGACTACCTGGGCATTGGCGCGGGCGCGCACAGCAAGCTCAGCTTTGCCCACCGCATCGTGCGCCAGGTGCGCTTTCGCGATCCCGCGCGCTACATGGACCAGGCTCTGGCCGGCGCGCCACTGGCGCAGGACGGCGAGGTGCGCCGCGCCGACCTGCCCTTCGAGTACATGCTCAACGCGCTGCGCCTGCGCGAAGGCTTTGCGCTGCAGGACTTCATGGAGCGTACGGGCCTGCCGCTGTCGTCCATCGCCAAGGGGCTGGATGCGGCACAGGCCAAGGGCCTGATCACGCGCGACCTGGGCCGGGTGGTGCCCACGGAGCGGGGTTTTGACTTCCTCAGCGACCTGCAGGAGCTGTTCCTGGCCGAGTGAGCGGGCCAACGGCCATTGAAAAAGGACGCCTTGGCGTCCTTTCTTCATCCAGCGCCACAGCGCAATCGGTCGGCGGTCAGCCGCAGCGCACGGCCACGATGCGGCCGGTTCCATCGACCACCAGGTTCAGGCGTTCCTGGTTGAACTCCATCGTCGTTGGCTGGCCTTCGCGCAGCACGCGGGCCATGTAGGCGCCCGACTGCTTGCGGGCGGCCTCCAGCGTGGCCGAGGTATTGCTCTTGCCCACGAAGGACTGGGCCGATGCCGCATTGCAGACCTGCACGGGGCGCGGGGCCGGTTGCGCCGCGCCGCCGCTGCTGCCGCCAAAAGGATTGCCCATGCCGGCGCAACCCGCAACCAGAGTGGTGGCGCCCAGCAGGGCCAGGGCGGCAAGGCGGCGGTGCAGGGCTGGGGTGGTGATCGTCGGCATGGTCTGTCTCCTCAATTCAGGGGGTGTGTGCTGCGCAGTATCAGGGCGGGCGCTGGCGCATCGCCTCGGACAACGCCGCATACCTTAGCCGGGCTCGGGCGGTGCCATTGGCATGCGGAAGTAACAGGCGGCAGCAAAGGCATCACGAAGGCATTGCCAAGGTGCTGCCAGGGCATCACCGCCGCGCGCTGCGGCCTTCCGCGGGGGCGTGGTGGAAGACCGTGGCCTCCAGGCCCATGGCGCGTATCCTGGCCGCCGCCTGATCGGCGCTGCGCTGCTTGGCGAAGGGGCCCGAGCGCACGCGCACGATATCGCCCTTGTTGCTGTGCAGGGTCTGGCTGAGCGTGGGCAGCTTGGCTTTCTCCAGCCGCTCCACCACGCGCCCGGCATTGGCGGCTTCAGAGAACACGCCGATGTTGATGTAGTAGTTGCCCGGCTCCAGAGCCGCCGAGGCAGGCTTGGCAGGTGCCGGGGCCTTTGCGACGGGTTCGGCGGGCTTGGCGGGCTTGGCTGGTTTGGCTGGTTTGGTTTCAGCCGCCACCTTGGAGGGCTTGGCGGGCGCTGCCGTGGCTGCGTGCACGGACGCTGGCGCTGGCGCAGGTGCTTTGGCTGGCACCAACGCGGCCTTGACGGGAATGGCTGCAGCTGCAGTGGCCGCGACGGCTCCCGCAGCGCCGGCCGCTGCCACGACGGGCATGGGTTCGACCGTGCCGGATACGGTGCTGCCGGCAGCGGGCAAGGGCGCTTGCGGATCAGGGCGCGCCTCGGCCTGGGCGACTGGCTCTTGCGGCCGGGGCGTGGGTGCGGGAGTGGGGGCGGGTGTGGGCGCCGGTTCCGTCCTTGGCGTTTCAACGGCAGCTACGGCTGCGGCGGGCGTTGG
>NZ_JTKZ01000804.1:0-7809 GCF_000799035.1 Delftia sp. ZNC0008 | reverse complement strand
GTATTACAACCGGCATCGGTATTACGATCCGATGGTGGGGAGTTATGTGAATCAGGATCCGATTGGGTTGGCAGGTGGGGTTAATAAAAGTATATACGCGACGAGTCCCATAATATTTACTGATCCTTTGGGATTGGCTCCTGTGAAAACTTGTGCAGAAAGAATTTTGCAAGCAGCAAAAAAACTAAACAATCAAGCAAGATATTCAAGTAAATCTAGCTATGGTTTTGGAGAGGATAAAAATAAATGCAACCTCTTTGTTCATGAAGTGCTCGAGGATGCAAGTGTTAAGTCACCTTCTCGTTACAAGTATGGGATTATACCAAGAGGCCCAATAAGTGCAGGAGATTGGGCTGATGAGAAAAATATCATACCAAATTTTGAAATAGTTAATTCACCAAAACCTGGGGATATTGTTGCAGTAGCATACCCTTACCCAGATGCGAGTGGGCACGTCGCAGTTGTCACGGAAAATAATACTACTATTGGTGCAGGATCAGAAAATGGGTCTCATTCAACCGGCTGGCCTTGGAATGGTGGTGCTCCTAAGGGAAATCCTGTCTACAGAAGATGCAAAGATTAATTAATGTGATTGAAAAATTTATCTATCTAACAATCGCGCTGTTTGTCATGCATATGGCGTCTTTGTTGATTTTCTTATTAATTCCGACGAAGATGGAGTTATCTGCCATCGAAGGTATGCGCATATCTAAAATATTTGAGAAATTAGGCGATCCACAGTATTCTCTTGAAGTTAAAGGTATTTTTGCCTGGCAAATAAATCATAAGATAATAAGGAAGAATATAGAGATTAGAACTAGTGGGCTTGAGGTTGACTTGAATGCCTTCCCTAGATCAATAAAGATTGCAAATACATTGGGTGATCACACCCAGTATTTCAAGATTTCAAAATTTTCAAGATTCGATGAGGTAAATGGAGGTTTCGTAAGAAAAACAATCATAACGGTATGGCCATACGGTGATTTCCTAATAAATAAAGAGATTATTGAAGCCAAAGATCAGAAGCCATCTTGATTTCTCAGTTGTCCAGATTCTTCGAATCAATGATTTGAAAAAGGTAGGATTCCAATCCATGCAGATCACTTGGCCATGTTGGACATTCACGACGGGCAGACCACAGAAATGCTGGCGGGCATGCCGCGTGATTTGTAGCAAGACGCTGCCCAACATCTGCGGCACACCAGTGGACCACGGCCTGCCGCCCAGTGCCCAGGCCCTGCTGGGCGAACAGGCCGACGGCACCACTTACCTGCTCGGCGGCATGCAGGCCCAACTCCAGGAACAAGAGAGAGAACAGCGCGCCCACATCGCTATCGACCTCTACCACTGCGACCATCTTGGCACGCCAATGGCTCTGACGGACCAGACCGGCCAAGTGGCTTGGGCCGCAAAGCTGCACCCCTGGGGCAATGTGCTGAAGAAATGCAACCCGCAAAGGCAGCACCATGACAGGGAAACGGGGGCGTATTACAACCGGGATCGGCATTGTGATTTGATGGTGCGTATTTATGTGAATCAGGATTCTATATGCCAGTGGAGAATATTCAAATAACCGGTTGTGTAAAAGTGGTGCCGGGAAAATTGTTCAGCCAAATGTGGTAGGAGCAACTCAGCTGGTCGCTATGAACTCTTTTCATGCAGCTGTTGCAAATCAAAATAATTTAACTTTTGATGAGAATAAAATATATGAATGTAAAAATTTCAAAGAAAAAATATCGGGTCGTATTGATAATGGGGAAAATTTTGGGAGTGATTATCTTCTTTGCTGGCGCTGGACTATCTATTGTTGAAGACAATAGATGGTTCTTTCTGGCTGGGGCTCTTCTGTTATGGATACTAAATTATCCAATACTCAGGGGGCTGTTGACGGAGGAAGTAGATTTGTGAGGCGTTAAAGAATGAAGGTTCCACAGGGATTTCTAGAATTTCATTGTGGGTATTTTTCGAAGTAGGCGCTTATTTTGTGGTTATTGAGTATATAAGCCAGTAGAATATTTTCTTGAATTCGGCCTAATATGATAATGAAATGGCGAAGGAATATTGTGAGCATGGCGATTTCAAGCCTGAAATGCAATATCTGGACATCAGGTAATTGGCGCAGGTTAATCTATAGGATGTGATTTTTGCCGCCAGAAGACCGCCTCAGCCTTGCATCGCTCCTAAAAAAAACGCTTGAATACGCATCCCATCCTCGCTGCCAAAGCACAGCACAGGCCTCATCGTGAATTGAATTCATAGATGGTGTTCCAGCAGACCGTCTAGTCCCGCGCAGCCCTTGAATCCATGATCCCGCCATCAACAGACATCGGATTCCTTGCATGCGGCAACCCTTTCCATCGCTTTCCACGGCCTCGGGCGCTGTCCTTCTGGCGCTTTTGATTTCCACGCCTGCCATGGCGGATTCGACGGTGTCGGCGGGTTCGGCTGAAGCCTCCAACTGGGCTGCCACGTGGCAGGCCAGCCCGCAGCCGGTCTGGGGGGCGGACTTCCTCTTTCCCACCAACCTGCCTGCCGTTCTGCGGGACCAGACCGTGCGCCAGGTGGCGCGCATCAGCCTGGGCGGGCCGCGCCTGCGCATCGTGCTGTCCAACGCCTATGGCGGCCAGCCTGTGACGGTGGGCAGGGCGACCGTGGCAAAGCCGTTGCCGGCGGGCGCCATTGACGCTGGCAGCCTGCAGGCCGTGACCTTTGGCGGCAGCGCGCAAGCCACCATTGCCGCAGGCGCATCCCTGGTCAGCGACCCTGTGGCCTTGCCGCTGGCCTCGCTGTCGCAGGTGGCCGTGAGCCTGTACCTGCCCGGCGCCATGCCTGTGCAGAGTTTTCACTGGGATGGGCGCCAGACCGGCTGGATCGTGGCGGGCGATCAGTCCGCTGCTGCGGCGCTGCGGACTTCGGACCCTGGCGCAATCAGGAGCACGGCCCGCCCGCTGTTGGCGGGCATAGAGGCCGAGGCAGAAGCTGCGGCGCCCGTGGTAGCGGTGATGGGCGACTCCATCACCGACGGTGCCACGGCCAGCCTGGACAGGGACAGCCGTTGGCCGGATTTCCTGGCCGCGCGCCTTGCGCCGCACGGCGCGGCGGTGGTCAATGCCGGCATTTCGGGCGCGCGCCTGCTGTCGGATGGCATGGGCGAGCATGCGCTGGCGCGGCTGGAGCGTGATGTGTTGGCCCAGCCCGGTGTGCGCAGCCTCATCGTGCTGCTGGGCATCAACGATATTTCCTGGCCCGGCACGGCCTTTGCGCGGCAGGCGCCGCGTCCCACGCTGCAGGACATGGCAGAGGGCTATCGCCAGCTGGTTGCTAGGGCGCGCAGCCACGGCCTGCGCGTGATCGGCGCCACCTTGCCACCCTTCGAGGGCGCCTTGCCAGGCACGCCGCTGGAGGACTACTACCAGGACGACAAGGACGACCTGCGACGGCAGGTGAATGCATGGATACGGTTGAGCGGTGCCTTCGATGCCGTCATCGACTTCGATGCCGTGCTGCGCGATGGCGCCCATCCCTCCCGCATGGCGGCGCGCTTCGACTCGGGCGACCGGCTGCATCCTGGCGACGAAGGCAACCGTGCCATGGCCAATGCGGTAGACCTGAACGCCATACTGCCCGGCCTGCCGCAGCGCTAGTGCGTCGCGGCGGCGGGGGCTGGCTTCCATATAAAATGCAAATGGTTCTCATTTGTCATACGTCCCCGGCGTGCCTGCGCCCTGGGGCACAGGGAGGGGTACTGTGGCCGCCGCCGAGTTTGCGCTTCAGCAACAAGTCGAAATTCTCTACACCGATCACCACGGCTGGCTGCGCGGCCTGCTGCGCCGCAAGCTGGGCAATGCCTTTGATGCGGCCGATCTGGCGCACGACGTCTACCTGCAACTGCTGCGCACCGGCCGTGTTCCGCCGGCCGACGAGCACCGCCGCCATCTCACCCAGATTGCCAACGGCCTGGTGATCGACCTGTACCGGCGTCGCCGCGTGGAGGCGGCCTATCTTGAAGCGCTGGCCCTGCTGCCCGAGCAGATGGCGCCCTCCGAAGAAACACGTGCCCTGGCGCTGGAGGCGCTGGTGGAGATCGACGCCGCACTGAACGGCCTGCCGCCCAAGGCGCGCAAGGCCTTGCTGCTGTGCAAGCTCGACGGCATGGCCTACCGCGACATCGCGGCCGAGCTGGGCGTGTCAGTGTCTTCGGTGGAGAAATACATCGCCGCCGGCCTGCTGGCCTGCTACCAGGCGCTGCACGGCCCGGTGTGCTGAACGGTTCGCCCGCATGTCCTCATCGCCCGTATCTTCCGACGCATCCGGCCAACTGCTGGAGCCGGCCATTGTCCAGCGTGCCGCCGAATGGATGGCCCGGCTGTGGGCCGATGACGCCAGCGACGAAGACCGTGCCGCCTGCGCCCGCTGGCGTGCCGAGCATCCGCGGCACGAGCTGGCCTGGAGCCGGCTGCAGGCCTTTGACGACAAGCTGCGCAGCGTGCCCGGCGGCATTGCGCGGCATACGCTGGCGGACACCTCCTCTGCGTCGCCGGCGCCACGCCGTGGCCGCCGCCGTGCCATGCAGGTGTTGGGCTTCATGGCCATGGCCATGGCCGGTGGCTTGGCCCATGTGGTGCGCGGCACCGATGCCTGGCAAATCGCCGCTGCCAGCCATGGCACGGCGCGTGGCGAGGTCCGCGAGATCACGCTGCCGGATGGCACGCAGGTGGTGCTGGCCTCGGCCTCGGCCATCGACCTGCGCTTTGACGGGGCCGAACGCCTGATCCTGCTGCGCGCCGGAGAAATCCTCGTGACCACCGCGCCTGATCCGCAAAGCACACCGCGCCCGCTGCGCGTGCGCTCGCGCCACGGCACGGTGCAGGCCCTGGGCACGCGCTTCACGCTGCGCCAGGAAGATGAGCAGTCCCGCGTGGCCGTGTTCGAGGGCGCGGTGGAAGTGCGTCCCGCCCGGGCGCCGGGCCAAGTGGTGCGCGTGGAGGCAGGGCAGGGCGCCGTCTTCTCCGGCGATCTGGCCCAGCCTCCAGTGGCCGCGCAGGAAAGCGCCGCCGCCTGGGCGCGCGGCGTGCTGGTGGCCGACAACATGCCGCTGGGCGAGCTGGTGGCCGAGTTGGCGCGCTACCGCACGGGCCTGCTGCGCTGCGACCCGCAGGTGGCCGGCCTGCGCGTCACGGGCGTGTTCTCGTTGCGCGACACCGACCGCGCCCTGCACAACCTGGCCCTGGGCCTGCCCGTGCAGGTGGTCTCGCGCACGCGCTACTGGGTCACGGTGCAGGCGGCGGGCTGAGGCTTCTTTCATCGCGGCGCCTTCCCCGTTTCTCGGAACCCGTTACCGGCTGATTCAACTTTCTGCCCCTGGGGATTGAGGGTTTGGCGTTCTCGTTCGGAAGACAGGCAAGAGCCCTTGTTTTCTGTTCTTTTCTGTTCCGCCATGCCTTCCAGGAGAACCCATGCACTCACCCGAGGCCGATGACGCCCAGGCCGGCCCCGGCCCCATTGCGCAGACGCTGCAGCCCATCCGCGCGCAGCTTGTTCTTGCCGCGCTGCTGTCGTTTGCGGGCGCCGTGCTGGCGCTGGCGCCGCTGGCCGGCATCGCCCATATCGCGCGGCTGGCGCTGGCCGATGGCGGCATGGTGGCGGCTGATGCCTGGCGAGTCATCGTGCTGTGCCTGGTCTGCCTGTTCGCGGGCATGGCCCTGGTGTCGGCGGGCGAGCTGATTGCCCATCTGGCCGACAACCGCCTCACCCACGGGCTGCGCCTGTCGGCCATGCAGCGGCTGGCGCGTGTGCCGCTGGGCTGGTTCACCGAGCGGGCCTCGGGCCAGGTCAAGCAGGCCATGCAGGACGACGTGGCCACCCTGCACGAGCTGACCGCGCACTTCTACACCACGGTGGGGCGCGGCGCGGGCACGGTGGCCGCTTCTGCGGTCTACCTGGTGGCCATGGACTGGCGCATGGCCCTGGTCTCGGCCCTGCCGTTCGGCATCTTCTTTCTGGTGATGCGCCACGCCATGCAGGCCAGCAGTGCCCACATGCCGGCCTTTGGCGCGGGGCTGGCGCGCATCAACAACGCGGTGGTGGAGTTTGTGCACGGTATTCCCGTGGTCAAGGCCTTTGGTGCCAGCGGGCGCGCCCATGGCAGCTACCGCGAGGCCGTCGATGGCTTTACCGACGCCTTCCTCGGCTTTGCGCGTCCGCTGGTGTCGGCGCGCGCCAATGCCAATGCGCTGATCGCGCCCGTGGCCGTGCTGGGGGTGGTGCTGGCCTTTGGCACGCTGTTCACGGCCCTGGGCTGGATGGCGCCCGTGGACGTGCTGCCCTTTGCCCTGGTGGCGCCGGGCATCAGCGCGCCGCTGCAGCTGCTCAGCTTCAACCTGCATGCGCTCAACCACGCCACGGGCGCTGCCCAGCGCGTGCAGGCGCTGCTGCGCACGCCCGTGCTGGAGCAACCGGCCGCCGATCAATGCAGGCCGCCCCAAGGCTGCGAAGTCCGCTTCGAAGGCGTGGGCCATGCCTACGAGGCGGGGCATGACGTGCTCAAGGGCATGGATTTCACGCTCAGGCCCGGCACGGTGACCGCCGTAGTGGGGGGCTCGGGCGCGGGCAAGTCCACGCTCGCCCGGCTGCTGCTGCGCTTCTTCGACCCGAACGAAGGGCGCATCACGCTGGGCGGGGTGGACCTGCGGCAGATCGAGACCGCACAGCTGTACCGCCACCTGGCCTTTGTGCTGCAGGACGTGCGCCTGGTGCATGCCAGCGTGCGCGAGAACATCGCACTGGGCCGGCCCTCGGCCAGCGCGCAGGAGGTGGAAGAGGCGGCGCGCGCCGCCCACATCCATGAACGCATCCTGGCGCTGCCGCGCGGCTATGACTCCGTGATCGGCGAAGACGCCCAGTTGTCCGGCGGCGAGCAGCAGCGCCTGAGCATTGCGCGCGCCGTGCTGCTGGATGCGCCCGTGCTGGTGCTGGACGAGCCCACGGCCGCTGCCGATGCCGAGAGCGAGGCTGCCATCCAGGAAGCCCTGTCGCGCCTGGCCGCCGGACGCACCCTGCTGGTCATCGCCCACCGGCTGGACACCGTCATGCATGCGGACCAGATCCTGGTGGTGGAAGGCGGAGTCATCCGCGAGCGCGGCAGCCATGCCGAGCTGCTGGCGCTGGGCGGACGCTACGCACGGCTGTGGGCGCTGGGCGGGTACGAGTCACAGCCCTCCCAATCCCTGCCTTCCACCCCCGCCCTGGCCCCGGAGCTGCCGTCATGCTGAAGACCCTGATGCAACTGCTGGGCGACGATGCCCGGCTTTTCCGCCGCTATGCCTGCATGGCCGTGCTGCATGGCCTGCTCAGCGGCCTGGTCGTCACCGCTCTTGTGCCCGTGCTGTCGCGCCTGCTGGCAGGCGATACGCGCGGCGCCTCGGCCTGGCTGGCCGTGCTGCTGGCGGGCGTGGTGTTGTGCTGGGCCTGGCAGCGCCAGGTGGAAAAGGCCGGCCTGGGCCTGGGCGCCGCCGTGCTGCGCGTGGCGCGCCACCGGCTTGGCGACCATGTGGCCCGCCTGCCCGTGGGATGGTTCACGCCCGAGAACACGGCCCGGCTCAACCACGTTGTCTCGCAGGGAATGATGGAAGTGGCCCAGCTGCCGGCCCATGTGTTCACGCCCGTGTTCAGCGGCGCCGTGGCGCCCGTTGCCGTGGTGGCCGCGCTGTGTGCCATGGACTGGCGCATGGGCCTGATTGCACTGCTGGCGCTGCCGCTGCTGGCCGGCGTGCTGCTGGTCACCGCACACCTGGGCCGCCGTGCCGACGA
>NZ_JTKZ01000083.1:0-26133 GCF_000799035.1 Delftia sp. ZNC0008 | reverse complement strand
TGGAGGTTCGAGTCCTCTCCTGGGCACCAAACATGAAAAGGCCGTTGCACATGCAACGGCCTTTTTGCTTGGGTGCGTACATGGATGCCTCCATCCCAAGCACCATCAGGTATCGGCAGGGCCAAAAAAAAAGGGAGCCGACGGCTCCCTTTCTTGACGATGAGGGTCTCAACCCCACCCCGTCACTTGCGCAGCAGTTGCTTGAGCACGTTCTGCAGGCGGCGTGCGGTGGCGTCATCGCGTGCCGATGCCAGCACCCGCGCGGCATCGCTGCCCCAGGTTTCCTGCGGGGCCGGATCGTTGCGGCGCGTCAGCAGTTGCAGCTGCAGGGCACGGCGGGCGCTCAGATGCTCTGCAGGCGTGGGCACGTCGGCAGCCATTTCAAGGCGCAGCAGGGCTTCACCCGCATCACCCTTGGGCGCCTGGGCCAATGCCTGCGACCAGGCGCTGCGCACTTGCGCAGACACGCGACCGCCGAGCTGCTGGGCCGCCGGAATCTGCGTAGCGTCACGCGATTCCCAGGCTGCCATCAGCTGGGTCAGCGCTTCGCCATGGGCCTGGGCCGCGAGCTTGCGCAGAGCGTCCTGCGCATGCTCCATGGCTTCACGCTGGGCACGGAAGGCCGGATCGGCCAGGCGCGGACCGCGCTCTTCACGCGGTTCGCGGCCAAAGCGGCCATTGTCACGGTTGTCGCGTCCGTCCCTTCCATCGCGGCCACGGCCACCGTCGCGGCGGTCGCCAGGACGGGCAGCGCGCGCACCACCCTCTTCCTTCTTCATGCCGGGACGATCATCCCCGCGCACGGCAACCACGGGGCGCGCCGGCGCCGTCTTCGCTTGCGATTCTTCCGAGCCGGCCGCAGCCACTGGCGCCTGTTCCGGCTGGGCAGCGTTGACGGAGGCATCGGCACGGCCGCGCAGCGCCTGCTCCAGAGCCTCCACCGCAGCGCGGATTTTCTGCACGTCACCCGATGTGTTGGCAGCTTCCACGGCCTGCGAAGCCTCCAGTACGCGGCGGTCATGGTCGCTGAGCTGCACGGCTGCGGCCCGGGAACCACGCTCGCTGCCCTTGCGGTTGAAAGCCTCGTCCAGGGGCTTGCGGAAGGCGTCCCACAGCTTTTGCTCGTGCTTGCGATCCAGCGGCACGGCCTGCGCCTCGGCCTGCCAGCGCTGCTGCAGTGCCTTGACGGCATCGATGCGCAGGCTGGGTGCGGCGCCCAGCGCCGTGGCCTCGTCGATCATGGCGTGGCGGCGCTGCAGGCTGGCCTTTTGCGCAGCATGCAACGGAGCCTCGGCCAGGGCCATGGCCTGCTTGAACTGGGGCTGCAGCTCGGCAAACAGTTTTTCACCGATATGACCGCTCTCGCGCCAGCGTTCAGCGAACTGGCGCAATGCGCGGGCCGCACCCTTGAGATCTTCGCTGGCGGCCTGCTGCGCTGCCCAGGCCTTGATCTCTTCGATCAGCGCCAGGCGCTGTGCCTTGGACTGGGTGGTTTCCGTGCGCAGCTTGTCGTGCCAGGACTCGACCACCTTGTGGGCCGCGTTGCAGGCTTCGTCAAACTTCTTCCAGAGAGCGTGGTTGGCCGCGCTGCCCTGGTCGGCCAGCTTCCACTGCTCACGCAGGCTGCGCAGGGATTCCTGGATCTTGCGACCGCCCAGCGCCTGGCCTTCAGGACGGTTCAGCAGAGCTTCCGCCTTGGCAACCAGCTCCTCACGCAGCTTGTCTGCGTTCTGGCGCGGCCAGCCTTCGGCTTCGCCTGCTGCCAAGAGGGCCTCGTGCACCTTGGTGACCAGTGCGTCGTCCACCAGACGACCATGGGCCTTGATGGCGGCACGCACGGCTTGCACGGCAGCGGAGCCAGCCTTGCTTTCGCCAGCAGCCGTCTCGGCCTGGAGCTGTTCCAGCGCCTGGGTCAGGGCAGCGCTGGCGGCAGCCACCTGCTCAGGCGACGTCTTGGCCTTGGGCTGCGCTGCGCTGCGGCCGGCAGGCGCTGGCTTGGACGGCTCGGCGGCCGCTGCCTCGGGAGGCAGGCCACGCGCCACACGCAGTTCATCGGCCCACACGGGCACGGTGGGCAGCGGGGCTGCTTCGTCCGCTGCGGCGGCCTCGGTCAGCGCAAGGGCAGACTGGAAGGCATCCCAGACAAGGATCAGCTGTGCGCTGGCGGCTTCCAGCTGGGGCGGGAAGCGTCCATCCACGCTGGCCCAGTTGGCATCGCCGGTGAGCTCGCCGGCCTGCTCCTGCCAGCGGGCCACGTCGGCGCGCAGGTTGTCGAGCACAGCCTGGGCGTCGCGCCATGGCTTGGTGGACAGGACTTCGATGCGCTGGGCCAGCAAGACAGCCACTTCGCGCTGGACCTGCACGCGATGCTGCAGTTCCTCGATGGCCTTGACGCGCTCGGCCAGTTGGGCCTTGTACTGCGACAGCGGCTCACGCGACAGCGGGGCGCCTGCCTTGGCGGCGTCGCGCTGCCAGGCGATGGCGTCGGCGGCATTGAAGGGCGATGCGACCAGCAGTGCCTGGGCCTTTTCAGCCCATTCCACTGCGATCTTTTCCTGGTCCTTGGTGCGGCGGATTTCATCCAGACGCTCACGCACGGCGCGGGCCGCGCTCTTGTCGCGCGCGCTCAGCTCCTTGAGGACGTCCTGCAATTGCTCGACCGAAGGCTGGGTTGCCAGCCAGTCGCGGATGCGCGAGGCGCGATCACCCGAGGTTTCGGCGGAGAAGGCACCGCCCGTGAGCACATCCAAGGGGTGTTGTTCAGGATTCTTGGCAGAAGCAGGGCTCACTTCAGGTGCATCGGACATGGTGCTGCGGGGGGAAAGAGAAGACATGAATCAATCGTTGAATGCCTGGCTGCCGCGGGCCGCCAGACGCGGCCGGCCGGGCTGCATGCGGGCATGCTAGCCGGGCCGGGAAAACCATATTCTCGCCGTTATTTGAAGCGGAGCCAAAACCGGGCTACTGTGCGGACAGGCTGAGCTGGGCGCGCGGGCTCCATTCCTGGTCGTCGGAATCCAGTTTCGGGGCCCCGAGAAACAGGCGCTCGAGCGGCAACTGCTGCTGCGCCAGATAGTCGCGAACGGCCACGCCGCGCGCCAGCGCCAGCTCGCGCATGGCATCGTCGGGCACGGTGATCTGCTCCAGCAGCAGGCTGCGCATCTGGTCGGTGGGCAAGTCCTTGGCCATGCCGATGACATTGCGCGGCTTGGCAAAGTCGGCACGGCTGTAAAGCGCCTTGGTCAAAGCCGGCACTTCGGCAGCAGACAACTCGGTCACCGATTCTGCCGATTTGCCCTCGCGCAGCACCTGGCGGCGCTTCTGGGCCAGCAACAGGCGATCGAGTTCGGCCTGCTTCCAGGCCTCCTTGTCCTGGGCCTCGCGCGCCTCGCCGATCACGGTGAGCCTGAGGGCCGGGCGCTCCTTGAGGGAGGCGACCACCTTGTCCAGGCTTTCGCGGGCCTTGGCATCGATCTGGGATCGGCCCGGCGCAAAGGCCACCACGCCCGACTCGCCGCTGCCGCCAAATGCGCCCGACAGCAGCGAGAACGGCGAGGTGACGGCCTTCATGATCAGGTTGCCGATGATCTTGAAGATGACTGGCGCCAACCTGAATTGCGGGTCGTTGAGCGAGCCGCTGACCGGCAGGTCCAGGTCGATGACGCCGTTGCGGTCGGCCAGCAATGCCACGGCCAGGCGCACGGGCAGCGAGGCCGGCGCACCTTCGACGGCTTCGCCGAAGGTGAGCTGGTGCAGCACCAGCTTGTTGCGCGCCGTGAGCTGGCCATCGGGCTCGATCTTGTAGCTGACATCCATGCTGAGCTTGCCGCGCTCGATGCCATGGCCCGCGTACTTGATGGAGTACGGCGACAGCGGCGGCAGCTCCAGATCGCGCATCTGGGCGCGTATGTCCAGGGCCAGCGGCTTGGCCAGCGGATTGACCTGGCCGGTGATCTCCAGCGAAGCCGTGCCCTGGGCGCGGCCGCGCAGCTCCACATCCGCCAGTTGCGGCCCCTGCTCCCCGGCCGGCTGTTCGGACGAGAAGGCGCTCAGGCGGCCGGCCAGCTCGCTGAGGTCAGCCGAGTAGTTGGGCTGGATGAAGTAGTCGGAGAACTGCACCTTGCCGCCCGTCAGCACGATGGGGCCGATCTTGATGACCGGTGCAGGCCCGGAAGCGGCCTTCGGCGGGACGGGCTCGGCAGGAGCCGCCGCGCCATCCGCAGCCGGCGCGGTGTTTTGCTCCAGGGACTGCTGAGACTGGGCCGACTTGACGATGTCCTGCAGATTGATGCGGCCATTGCGCTGCACGATCACGCGTGCAAAGAAGTCGCTGAGCGCCGTCTCGCGCACGCTCAGGCGCAGCGGCTGGGCGGGCTGCATCTGCAGGTCCAGGCCACGCACGGCCAAGGTTTTCCAGGCGACGAGTTCATCGCGCAGGCCCAGGCCCAAGGCAGCCGATCGAGCCTTGGCCCGGTCGGCCGTGGATTCGCTGAGCACGGCTGCCACGGCGCCTGCGGCCGTGCTGGGTGCGCCCTGCCCCGCAGCCTCACCCCCGGCTTGCACGGGCGAGGCCAGCGCGGAACGCATGCGCAAATCCACCAGTTCGACATCGCCCTGCACCATCAGCTCGGGGCCGGCAGGCTGGCTGGCAAAGCGCAGCTGACCCAGGAAATTGCCATCGGCGCGCACCAGCTCCACATTGAGCATGTCGGCAAAGTAGGGCTCCAGCGCGTGCAGCGGCAGGCTGCGCGCCTGCAGCCTGCCCTGGAGCGACAGTGGCGCCAGTCCCAGATCGCCGCGCAGGCTCAGCGATCCTGCCTGGACACGCCGGCCCGAGCCGACCTGGGCGGACAGCTCCAGCGGCGTGGGAGCGGACTTGGCCGCCAGCGGCTCGATGGCGCCCAGGCGCAGGCGCAGTGAACTCAGATCCAGGGACACGGTGCGCGCCGAATCGGCGTTGCGCACGGGCGCTTCGTCACGCAGCGCAACGGCGCCACCGTCCACTTCCACGGCCTGCAGCCTCAGACCCCAGGGCCTGGGCTTGTCCTTGGCGGGGTCCGGCGTCGCAGGTGCCGAGGATACGGGTGGCAGCCATTGCTCATACATCCACCGGCCCTGGGCGTCGCGCGACACGCCCAGCTGCGGCTTTTGCAGCGCCAGGCGCCCCACGAAAACCTGCTGGCTGGCCAGATTGACCTGTACCTGCTCCAGCTGCAGGCGCGCGATGTCGACCGGCGCGGCCTTGTCCTTGAGGCTCAACTGCTCCACGCCCAGTTCGGCCACCTGCACCACCATGGCGGAGCCGCTCCAGCCCAGGCCGGCGTCGGTGCTCAGCAGGCCGGTCAGCTCCGGCTTGAGATGGGCAGACAGATACGGCGCCGCCAGTTGCAGAGGCAACTGGCGCGCGGAGACGGCCAGTTGCCCCTGCCTGTCGGTCATGGCGCCGCTCAGCCTCAGTTCGGCGGGTTTTGCGCCCTCTCCTGCCGCTGCAGACTGCACCTGCATGCCGGCATCAAATTGCAAAGGCTGCTCCAGCGGCCAGCGGACATCGCGCACTTCCAATGACAGCTGGCGCGCCTGCAGCGCCGCACCCGACTGGCCTGCGCCGGGCGACGCATCGCGCCAATGCACCGTGGCATCGGCAATGGCCAGCCTGTCCAGGCTCACCCTCCAGGGCTGGGGCGCCTCGGAGGCAGGCTTTTCCACTGCCGGCCTGGAATCGGAGGCAGAGCGACTGCCCATCGCCATCCAGTTGATGCGGCCTTGCGCATCACGGGCCGCGAAAATCTCTGGAGCGCTCCACTGCACGGACTCCAGCTCCACCACCGACTGCAGGGGCTGCACGTTCTTGAGCACGGCCGCCAGGCGCTCGAAACGCAGCAGGGGCGCCTCATCGCGGTCAAGCAACTCGGCACCGGACAGGCTGACCTCGCCGGTGATCCGCACCACGGCCTGCTCGGCCTGCACAAAGGAGATGTGCAGATTGGTATCCAGCACGCCGGAGCGCGGCTTGACGGGAGCATTGGCGGGCACATAGCCCAGGTAAGGCGTCAGGTCCACGCCCTGCCAGCTCAGATCGACGGCCGTCTGGCGCTGGTCGGTGAAAGGCGTGCTCTGGGCACTGGATTCAAAGCGGCTGCCGTTGAGCGCGAAGGACAGGTGCGGCAGCACCTTGATCTCGCGCTTGGACTCCAGATTGCTGATGAACGGCAGCTTCAGCTGCAGCTGATCCAGCATGTGCTCACGCTTCTGGACATCGTCCTGCAATTGCACGCGGCCGTCGCGCAGCGCAATGTTGTACAGCGCAAAGCCCAAGGGCTTGGCCGGCGGCGTATCGCTGGGCTCGGCCAGCCGGGCCAGCACATCATCCACATCGAAGTGCCCCAGGCTCTGCTGCGTGAGGCGCAGCACCGGCGCATCGACCTCGATGGCATCCAGGACAGGCGCCAGCCTGAAGAGGGACTGGATACTGGCATTCACATAGATGCGGTCGACCTGCAGCTGTGGCGACGACGGCGCGGGTTCTGCCTGCCCTGCGCCCGCCGGCTGGCTTTTGGCAATGCGCAGATCACGCAGGGTCAGCTCCAGCGACCAGGGCCGGAACTCCACTGCCCCCACATGGACCTGGCGACCCAGCTTGGCCGATGCCTGCTTTTCCAGCTGGCTTTTGGCGACAACGGGCACCAGCGCCCACAGCAGCAGCCACAGCAAAAGAAACGCTGCAAAGGCGATGGCCAGCCTGCGCAGCCAGCGGTGCTTGAAGAGAAATTGCATGGGGCTCTAATAACTAGTACGGCGCCATCCTGGACAGAGGACGCAGCGGTGGCTGCATTGCATCAGAAATTGGGCTGGCAGCGAGACCTCAACCCGCATCACCGCACATTTCTTGACGTTGCAGTCACCCTGGAACGACAAAGCCCGGAAGCCTTGAACCGGCTTCCGGGCTTTACGGCAGGCACAAGTCCTGGCCGTTTTCCGCAGTCAAGGAGAGGATGGTCCTTGCTGCTCGGAAGCAAGAGATTGCTTCCAGGAAGGCCGCGGAAGAAGACTTGAACGACTGTGCCCGAACCATCGAACACCACTTTTACCCGTCTTCCACCTTGGCGAGACGACTGCAGGAGCAGTCGCCTCCAATATAGAAGGACGCAGGCCAGGCCTGCCAGTGCTTTTGCATTTCATTGCAATTTCATGAAGCCCTGTACAACCGCCGCAAGCGCCCCACATCGGTAGCACGCAACCTGCTCTCAAACACTCAGAAACTGTGTTTGCATCCATGGTTTGTTATTATTCATCGATCTAACAAACGCACTTCATAGTGTTGACCGTGTATTTGGTGAACTCCTAGAATCCGCCAGCGCTCGAATAGAGCGTTTTTTGTTTCTGCTGCCTCACGACTGAGCAGATCCCGCAGGCCTACAACGCAATGGTGCACCAAGCGCCAGCCTCCCGGATCCGCAGCACCCAATCCAGGGTGTCAGCCTCACCGGCCTTCGCTTCGGCGAAGGCCGTTTCGGGTTGGTGCCCCTAGAAAGGAAAAAGCTATGCCAGCGTCAGGAAAATTTTTCGCCGCCGCGCGAACGTTCGCCATCGATGTGGCCAACGGTTTTCTTGCCATCATCCACAACAGCTTCGCCCTTCTGGGCCTGGCTGTGGCCTTCCTGGCCATTACCTTGTTCGCCCGTCCCGACCTGCGCGATGCCGGAGAGAGCCAGCTGCGCTCCTGGCTGACCGCTCGCCAGATGGCCGAGCTGGGTGCGCCCGTCGAACTCGCGGCCAGCGACCGCGCGACGGCGACCAACCCGAAGAACCTGCCCAAGGATCAGGCGGCCGTGGCCTTCTGGCTCAGCAAGAAGTACCGCGTGGCGCCCGAGCCCATCGCGGCACTGGTCAGCGAGGCCTACGACCTGGGCAAGGTCAACCGCCTGGACCCGACGCTGATCCTGGCCATCATGGCCATCGAATCCAGCTTCAATCCGTTCGCGCAAAGTGCTGTCGGCGCGCAGGGCCTGATGCAGGTGATGACCACGGTGCATACCGACAAGTACGAGAACTTCGGCGGCCAGAACGCCGCGTTCGACCCCGTCAGCAATCTGCGCGTGGGCGTGCGCGTGCTCAAGGAGTGCATTGAGCGCGCCGGCTCCATCGAAGGTGGCCTGCGCTACTACGTGGGCGCGGCCAACCTGCCCACCGACGGCGGCTATGCCGCCAAGGTGCTGGCCGAGCACCAGCGCCTGCGCATGGCCGCCGGCCTGCGTGCCGTGCCGCTGATGACCGCCAAGATCGAGCAGCCCAAGCAGGCCGTCCAGATCGCAGCCACCAAGCCGGCCACATCCACGGCCGAGGCAGCCGGACCTGCGGCCTCGGCAGCGTCCGCTGGCACCCCGGCAGTGCCGGTCAGCTCGAGCAGCATGTCCGCGCGCACCGAACAGGTGGCCCTGCAGACACAGGAGCCGGCGCTGTAACCGGAACCACCGACATGGCGCACGAAGCTGGCTAAGGCCAGCTTTTTTCATTCCTGCCTGTACCCGCTGATCTGCCAGGCAGGCGGCTTTGCCAACGCCCCTCGCCTGTCTTCGGCTCCATCAGCTCAGCTACACTAGCGGGGTACGCAACTGGCGATAGGCGCAGCCGCTTCACGCACCGCTGCCGCTGACGTGGAAACCAGCAGAAGGCCTGAAAAGAACCACCTTCTGTGAACCACCGGGGAGCGTACCGCCCAGCCTCCATGCGCACGCGGGATCTGGAGTGTTCCGCCGTTCGCCTGGGCAGCCCTTGGCCTCAAGGGAATTTCAAGTTCACAGGACTGCCATGTTTCAACGCACCAATACCGTCGAGAAGGTCGACGCCGAAGTCTTTGCCGCCATCCAGGCCGAGAACCTGCGTCAACAAGAACATATCGAGCTGATCGCCAGCGAGAACTACTGCTCGCCCGCCGTGATGGAAGCCCAGGGCTCCCAGCTCACCAACAAGTACGCAGAAGGCTATCCAGGCAAGCGCTACTACGGCGGCTGCGAGAACGTCGATGTGGTCGAGCAGCTTGCCATCGACCGTGTCAAGAAGCTGTTCGGCGCCGAGGCCGCCAACGTTCAGCCCAACTCCGGCTCCCAGGCCAACCAGGCCGTGCTCATGGCCTTTGCCAAGCCCGGCGACACCATCATGGGCATGAGCCTGGCCGAAGGCGGCCACCTGACGCACGGCATGCCGCTGAACATGTCGGGCAAGTGGTTCAACGTGGTCTCCTACGGCCTGAACGCCGAAGAAGCCATCGACTACGACAAGATGGAAGCGCTGGCGCGCGAGCACAAGCCCCGCATCATCGTGGCCGGCGCATCGGCCTACGCCCTGGCCATCGACTTCGAGCGCTTCGCCAAGATCGCAAAGGAAGTCGGCGCCATCTTCTGGGTGGACATGGCCCACTACGCCGGCCTGATCGCCGCGGGCGTGTACCCCAACCCCGTGCCCCACGCCGACGTGGTCACCACCACCACGCACAAGAGCCTGCGCGGCCCGCGCGGCGGCGTGATCCTGATGAAGGCCGAGCATGAGAAGGCCATTAACAGCGCCATCTTCCCCGGCCTGCAAGGCGGCCCGCTGATGCACGTCATCGCCGGCAAGGCCGTGGCCTTCAAGGAAGCACTGTCTCCCGAGTTCAAGGCCTACCAGGAGCAGGTCGTGAAGAATGCCAAGGTCGTCGCCGAAACGCTGACGGCCCGCGGCCTGCGCATCGTCTCCGGCCGCACGGAAAGCCACGTCATGCTGGTGGACCTGCGCGCCAAGGGCATCACCGGCAAGGCGGCCGAAGCCGCGCTGGGTGCCGCCCACATGACGATCAACAAGAACTCCATCCCCAACGATCCCGAAAAACCGATGGTGACCAGCGGCATCCGCGTGGGCACGCCCGCCATGACCACGCGCGGCTTCAAGGAAGAGGAAGCCCGCCTGACGGCCAACCTGCTGGCCGACGTGCTGGAGAACCCCAGCGACGAAGCCAACCTGGCCCGCGTGCGCGCCCAGGTGGCCGAGCTGACGGCCCGCTTCCCGGTCTACGGCGCCTGATTTGAGCGCATAGAGGCCTGCCATGAAGTGCCCGTTCTGCAGCCACCCGGACACCCAGGTCGTGGAGACCCGTGAGGCCGAGGATGGGGGCTTCATCCGCCGCCGCCGCCAATGCGGCGGCTGCGACAAGCGCTTCACCACCTATGAGCGGCCCGAGGTCAGCTTCCCCGCCATCGTCAAGAAGGACGGGCGGCGCATCGAGTACGAGCGCGCCAAGCTGCTGGGTTCGTTCAAGATTGCGCTGCGCAAGCGTCCCGTGAGCACGGAGCAGATCGATGCCGCCATCGAGCGCATCGAGGAACGGCTGCGCAACCTGGGCGAGCGCGAAGTGCTCTCCAGCCGCCTGGGCGAGATGGTGATGCGCGAGCTCAAGCTGCTCGACAAGGTCGGCTACATCCGCTACGCCAGCGTCTACCGCAGCTTCGAGGACGTGGACGACTTCAAGAACGTCATGGATGAAGTCCGCAATCCTGGCTGATCAGGCCGGCAGGACACAAGAAAGCCGCCCTTGGGCGGCTTTCTCTTTGGCGTCCTGGCAGCGCTTTCAGGGCGCCGCGGCAGGAATCGGCGCCAGGCCTGAATCGACGTCGCCGCACTGGGCGCGGTGGCGCAGGGCGTGGTCCATCACCACCAGGGCCAGCAACGCTTCGGCGATGGGCGCGGCGCGGATGCCCACGCAGGGGTCATGGCGGCCCTTGGTGATGACTTCGGTGCTCTGGCCCTGGGTGTCGATGGACTCGCGCGGCGTGATGATGGAGCTGGTGGGCTTGATGGCGATGCGCACCTCCAGATCCTGGCCCGTGCTGATGCCGCCCACGATGCCACCGGCGTTGTTGCTGCGAAAGCCTCCAGGACTCAGCGAGTCGCCGTGCGTGGTGCCGCGCTGGACCACGCTGTCGAAGCCCGCGCCGATCTCCACGGCCTTGACGGCGTTCAGGCCCATCATGGCGTAGGCGACGTCGGCATCGAGGCGGTCATACAGCGGCTGGCCCAGGCCCACCGGCATGCCACTGGCCTGCACGCGCAGCGCGGCGCCGCAGGAGTCGCCCGACTTGCGCAGCGCATCCATGTATTCCTCGTAGCGGGACACATCGGCCACCGGCGCAAAGAAGGGATTGTTGCGCACATGCTCCCAGCTCTCGAAGGGCAGCGACAGCTCGCCCACCTGGGTCATGCAGGCGCGGAACTCGGTGCCGAATTTTTCCTTGAGCCACTTCTTGGCCACGGCGCCGGCCGCCACCGTGGGCGCCGTCAGCCGTGCGGAGGAGCGGCCGCCGCCGCGCGGATCACGGATGCCGTACTTCTGGAAGTAGGCGTAGTCGGCATGGCCGGGACGAAAGCTTTGCGCAATGTTGGAGTAGTCCTTGCTGCGCTGGTCGGTATTGCGGATCAGCAAAGCGATCGGCGTGCCCGTGGTACGGCCTTCGTAGACACCCGAGAGGATTTCCACCGCGTCCGGCTCGTTGCGCTGCGTCACGAACTTGCTGGTGCCGGGGCGGCGGCGGTCCAGGTCGTGCTGGATGTCCGCCTCGCTCAGTGCCATGCCAGGCGGGCAACCGTCGATGACGCAGCCGATGGCCGGGCCATGCGATTCGCCGAAGTTGGTGACAGTGAATAGGGTTCCGAAGGTGTTGCCGCTCATAGGCCGATGATTATGCCCGGGTCGCCCCCAAGCGCCGCTCCCGCTGCAGCGGTGCATTGCGCAGGCAGCCATCTCCCGCAAAGAAACAATAAAACTATCAAATTACAAATATTGATAGCTAGAATTACAGAACATTGTTCTTCAACCGCCTGCGGACCATCCCTCAGGCACCAGCCGCAACTTGCGGGAGATTCGTGAAATGCAGACCTCTTCCGGCTCAACGCAACGCCAGGATCGCAGCGATCCTGCGAGCAGCACTCCACCGCCCTCACCCATCCTTCAACAGGATGCCGGTGACCAGAATCTTCACCCCACCCTGATGACCATGCTGCTGGTCTCAGCCAGGCCCGATGATTTCAGAACCCGCAACCGGCTTGCCCAGGCCAAGCAGTACATGCGGGCCCGGCTAGATGACCCCGAGCTCAAGCCCCTGCAGGTGGCCCAGGGCCTGGGCATGTCGCTGCGCAGCCTGGCGCGCCTGTTCGCCACCGAGGGACTGACTCCCAGCCGCTGGCTCTGGAACGAGCGCCTGGCCCAGGCCCACCTGCTGCTGCAGGCCGACAATGCGCGGCGCGTGACCGATGTGGCGATGGCCTGCGGCTTCACCAGTTTCTCGCACTTCAGCCGCGTCTTCAGGCAGGCCTATGCCGTGCCGCCCAGCGCCTTGCTCAAGCCCCGGCGCAGCAGCGTGCATTGAACGGGCTTGCGCCCGGCCGTAAAAAACCAAGGCCTGCGCCGCGTTCTGCGGTCGCAGGCCTTGCTGCATGGGCAGGGACGGTCTTGCCGCGACCGGATGATCAGTCCGCGCCCTGGCGCTCGCCTTCGGGCCAGTCGCGGATATAGGCCTTGAGCATGCGGTTCTCGAAGTTCTGGCTGTCCACCACGGCCTTGGCCACGTCGTACAGGCTGATCACGCCCATCAGCATGCGCTTGTCCATCACCGGCATGTAGCGCGCATGGCGGTCCAGCATCATGCGGCGCACCTCGTCCATGTCGGTTTCCATGGTGCAGGTCATGGGAGCGTCGTCCATGGCCGAGCGCACCAGCGTCTCGCCCACGCCGCCGTGCTTGACAAAGCCCTGGATCACTTCGCGGAAGGTCAGCATGCCGACCACGTCGCCGTGCTCCATGACCACGAGGGAGCCGATATCGCGCTCGGACATCACCTGCACCGCGCTGGCCAGGCTTTCGTCCGGCGACACCGTGTAGAGGGTGTTGCCCTTGACGCGCAGGATGTCACTTACTTTCATGCCGTATCTCCAAGATTGTCTGTGTCGCCGTGGTTGCGGCAAGCCCATGTCTGCCGGGAAATATAGCCCACAATGCCCGCTTGCCTTGACAACCATGGAGACAGGAATGCCCGGCTACTCGGATCCCGGCTTTGACACTCTGGCGCTGCACGCGGGCGCACAGCCCGACCCCGCCACCGGTGCGCGCGCGACGCCCATCCACCTCACGACCTCGTTCGTCTTCGAGTCCAGCGACCATGCGGCCTCTTTGTTCAATCTGGAGCGCCCCGGCCACGTCTACAGCCGCATCTCCAATCCCACGAACGCCGTACTGGAGCAGCGCGTCTCGGCCCTGGAAGGGGGCGTGGGCGCCATCGCCGTGGCCAGCGGCCAGGCGGCGCTGCACCTGTCGGTGGCCACACTCATGGGCGCGGGCAGCCACATCGTGGCCAGCACGGCGCTGTACGGCGGCTCGCAGAACCTGCTGCACTACACGCTGGCGCGCTTCGGCATAGAGACCACCTTCGTCAAGCCCGGCGACATCGACGGCTGGCGCGCCGCCGTGCGGCCCAATACCAAGCTGTTCTTCGGCGAGACCGTGGGCAACCCGGGCCTGGACGTGCTCGACATTCCCACCATCAGCGCCATCGCGCATGAGGCCGGCGTGCCGCTGCTGGTGGACTCCACGCTGACATCGCCCTGGCTGATGAAGCCGCTGGAGCATGGCGCGGACATCGTCTACCACTCGGCCACCAAGTTCCTGTCGGGCCACGGCACCGTGGTCGGGGGCATCGTGGTGGATGGCGGCAGCTTCGACTGGGAAAAATCGGGGCGCTTCCCGGAGCTGACCGAGCCCTACGACGGCTTCCACAACATGGTGTTCAGCGAGGAAAGCAGCACCGGCGCCTTCCTTCTGCGCGCACGCCGCGAAGGCCTGCGCGACTTCGGCGCCTGCATGAGCCCGCACACGGCCTGGCTGATCCTGCAGGGCATAGAGACGCTGCCGCTGCGCATGGAGCGCCATATCCGCAACACCGAGAAGGTGGTGCAATTCCTGGCCAGCCATCCGCTGGTGGGCCGCGTGGGCCACCCGCTGCTCGATACCCATCCCTCGCACCAGCTCGCCAAGAAGCTGCTGCCGCGCGGCGCAGGCTCGGTGTTCAGCTTCGACATCAAGGGCAACCGCAACCAGGGCCGCAAGTTCATCGAGACGCTCAAGGTCTTCAGCCACCTGGCCAACGTGGGCGACTGCCGCAGCCTGGTCATCCACCCTGCCAGCACCACGCACTTCCGCATGAGCGACGAGGCGCTGGCCCAGGCCGGCATCGGCCAGGGCACGATCCGCCTGTCCATCGGGCTGGAAGACGCAGACGACCTGATCGACGACCTCAAGCGCGCCCTCAGGGCGGCCGAGAAGGCCGCGTGAATCGGCAAGGGAGACACCAACAATGAAGATCGATGTTCACGGCCACGCCATCTACGCCTATACCGGCGGCAAGGCCTTCAATCCCGCACAGCCGACGGCCATCCTCATCCACGGCGTGCTGTGCGACCACAGCGTCTGGGCACTGCAAAGCCGTTACCTGGCCAACCACGGCTGGAACGTGCTGACCATAGACCTGCCGGGCCACTGCCGCAGCGCAGGCGATGCGCCGGCCAGCGTGGAGGCGGCGGCGGATTTCATCGGCCAGCTCATGGATGCGGCAGGCATCGAGAAGGCCGCGCTGGTAGGCCACAGCTGGGGCAGCCTGATCGCCATGGAAGCGGCCGCGCGGCTGGGCGCGCGCGTCAGCCACCTGGTGCTGGTGGGCACGGCCTACCCGATGAAGGTCTCGCCTGCTTTGCTGGACTCCGCGCTCAGCACGCCCGAGCAGGCCATCCACATGGTGAATGTGTTCTCGCGCGCCACGCTGGCGCCACCCAGCGGCGCAGGCAGCTGGGTGTTCGGCGCCGGCATGGCGCTGGGCCGGCGCGTGCTGGCCAGCAATGACCGCACCAACCTGCTGCACGCCGGCTTCAAGGCCTGCGACAGCTATGCGGGCGGCGAGGGGGCCATGGCGGCGCTGCAATGTCCGGTCCTGTTCGCCCTGGGCGAGCAGGACCAGATGACGCCGCCCAAGGCCGCCAAGGGCCTGATCGAGGCGGCCCGGGCCGCGCAGCGCCAGGTCAGCATCGTGCACCTGCCCAGCGGCCACAACCAGATGACCGAGGCGCCCGACCAGACGCTGTTCGCCATCCGGGATTTCCTGGCGCGCTGAGACCGGCCGGGTCCTGCCCGCAGGGCAGGCACGCACTCACTCACGCACTCACGCCCCGCGCGCGGGGAAGATGCTCTTTTTCACGAGCGCGTGCACGCCCCAGTTGCCATCCACCACCTGGGTGATGCCGAAGTCCACGGCGATCGACATCAGCGAGATGGCCTCGTCCTCTCCCAGCCCCTGGGTGGTCATGAGGAAGTGGCGCATCTTGTGATAGGCGTCGCGCAGAGCCAGGTCCACGGAAGACTTCTTGAAGATCTGGTTTTGCGCATCCGGCCCCAGCTCCGCCAGATAGTTGGCGTAGCTGAAGCCGTGCAGCAGCCATTCGTCCTGGGTTTCGAGCAGCGGATACGCCAGTTCGGCCAGCGGCGTTCCAGGCAGGTCCGCCTTCTTGTGCAGGATCAACTGGAAGGTGCCGGTCAGCGAGCACTCGATGGCCGTGCCGCACAGCTCGGAATCCCCCTGCGAGGCATGCGGATCGCCCACGGTGAAGTTGGCCCCTGGCACGGCCACGGGGAAATACATGGTCGCCCCCTTGCCGATGCGCCAGTTGTCGATGTTGCCGCCCGTGTGGTTGGGCGGAATGGAGCTGGCCATCTCCACCTCGGCCGGCGCCACGCCGATGGTGCCGAAATGCGGGCGCACGGGAACGCGGATATTGCGCAGCACGTTATCGTTCTTGCTGATCGTGCGGTGGTCCACGGGCACGCCCGGATAGTCGATGGTCGGGTGGACCACGCCGAAGGGGTCGGTCTGCGGCGTCCAGCGGTAGTTGTAGACGGCGCGGGCCCAGTTGCGCTCGCCGGTCGCATCCACCTCGTAGATGGTGACCACCTCGCGCTTTCGGGGCTCGGTGAGCGTGTCGCCATAGTGAAAGCCCCAGTTCGCCGCCGCATTGCTGCCGAAGGTCCGGCCCTTGAACTGCGGGTTGCCCGAGGGGCGCGGCACCACATCAATGATGCGTACTTCCAGCACATCGCCGGGCTGGGCGCCCTTGATGCGTACCGGCCCCGTGCAGATGTGCACGCCCTGGCCCCCACCTGCGCCGTTCTTGGCATCCATGGGACCGGCACCCCGGCGATCGACGTTCTTGCGCTGGCTGTCCCAGTGGAACACGCTCTCGGCGCCAGGGTCGCCCCGGACCATGCGTTCGGCATCGTCATTGGCATGGTGGGTCAGCGTCTCCATGGTCACGTAGTCGCCCGATTCGACTTCGACCACCGGCTTGGCCGATCTGCTGAAGTAGCCCCAGAGCACGGTGCTGGCAGAGGCGGGAATGTAGTAGTGGCTGGCCATGCCCTGGCCGGCCCGGGCGCCAGGCGCACCCTGGGCAAAGGCCCGGGACGGTGCCATCGCACCGCTGATGGCGCCGGCCGAGACCGCGCCGCCACCGACCACCATGGCGTCGCGCAGGAAGGAACGGCGTGCAACCTGGAATTCCTCGCGGATCAGCGTCTCATCGGCTGGCGAAGCACCGTGCTGGCAGCCCGGGCCGCAGATATGTTCTTGGTGGGGGATGGTCATCGAAAATACTCCTGCTGTTGTGGATCGGTGCCGGCAGCGCCAGTGTCCAGGCGAGCATGTCCAGGCCGGTTGTTCCTGCGCGTACAAAAACTTGTCGCGGCTGCCATCCGGTGCGCCGGGCTTGGACAGGCAGTACGCGGCAGTTCATAGTTCGCCCCTGATGCACGACGATCCAAGACGCTTTTCCACCCACGCATTTCCCGATGCCTTGCGGCAGGCTGCGCTCAATGAGGCGCTGTCCAGGGCAGACATCCATGGCGAAGCGCCCACGCCACCGGCCACCCACCTGGCGCTGCGCAGCTCGCCACTGGGATCGGTATTCATTGCGCTGGCCACCTCGCCACTGACGCTGCGGGCCGTGGCCAAACGGCTGCGCGGCCCGGGCCTGCTGCTGTGCGCCTTGCTGCAAGGCAGCGCCGATGCGGTGGTCGAGGACGCCGCGTTCCCGCTCAAGGCCGGCTCCGCGCTGCTGCTGGAGTCAGACCGGGACTGGCAGCTGCAGTTGCCCGGCGACGGCCGCCTGCTGCTTGCGCGGCTGGAGTCCTCGAGCTTTCTGCTGCGCCTGCTGCGCTCGTGCCCGCCCGAGGCCAGGCACATCGGCGGGACAGGCGGTGTGGGGGCCATGTGCATGGCAATGGCGGCCTCACTGGCAGAGCAGATCGACACACTGGCACAGGACGATCTGCTGTCGGTGGAGGCCACGCTCACCGACATGCTGGTCACCTGCCTGACACCGCGCGCCGGCAATCCCGACCAGGAGCAGGCCGAGGCGACCGAGCCGCCCAGCGCCGTGCAGCTTGGCCATCTGCGCCGCATCTGCCGCGCCATCGAAACCCGGCTGGGCGATGCCGAGCTGTCCATCGATGCCATCGCCGAAGCCGAGGGGCTGTCCACGCGCTATCTGCAAAAGCTGTTCAAGGGAGCGGCCACCAGCTTCAGCACCTACCTGCGCGAACGCCGGCTGGAGCGCTGCCGCATGGACCTGAGCAACCGCTCGCTGCAGCATTTCTCCATCGCCGAGCTGTGCTTTCGCTGGGGCTTTGGCGATGCCGCCAACTTCAGCCGTGCCTTCACGGCCCGCTATGGCCTGTCCCCCAAGGCCTATCGCGCCAGTCCGGCGCGCGTGCAGGATGCGCCGCCCGGCCAGCGCGGACGCCCCTCGCCCGCCGAGAGCGCTGCGCAGGGTGCAGAACCGGCCGCAGCGCGCCTGGCACACAGCCCGTTCCAGGCCCTGCTGCGCGACCATGCACGCTACGCCCAGGCGCTGGCCCTTGTGCCCAAGCGCTCGGCGCACGCAGACAATGGCGGTGCGTCGCCCCAGCATTACTATCTTCCGGTCTCCGACAAGACCGTGCACTGGGGCTACCTGAGCCGTTCACTCAAGCCCGTGCTTTCGGTGCGCTCGGGTGACGTGGTGACCATGGAGACGCTGACCCAGCATGCCTCGGACGACTGGGAACGCATGATCGAAGGCGATCCGGGCGCCGAAAGCGTGTTCCACTGGACCGCAGCCCAGAAGGCCGTGGACCGGCGCGGCGCGGGCCCGATGGACGCCTCGATCTACGGCCGCGGCGCGGGCGAGGGCTTCGGCGTGCACATCTGCACCGGCCCCGTCTATGTGCATGAGGCCGAACCTGGCGACCTGCTGGAGATACGCATCCTCGACGTGCAGCCACGCCCCAGCTGCAGCCCCGCCCACCACGGCCGTGTCTTCGGCAGCAACGCCGCCGCCTGGTGGGGCTTTCACTACCGCGACCAGATCACGGAGCCCCGCCAGCGCGAAGTGGTCACCATCTACGAAATCGACCACGCACTGCCCGAGGAGCCCACGGCCCGCGCTGTCTACAACTACCGCTGGACGCCGCAGACCGACCCCTTCGGCGTGGTCCATCCGACCATCGACTACCCGGGCGTGCCCGTGGACCCCGCCACCATCACCCGGCGCTTTGGTGTGCTGGACAAGGCACGCGTGCCGCTGCGTCCACATTTCGGCATGCTGGCCGTGGCACCGCGAGAGGCCGGCCTGATCGACTCCATACCGCCGAGCTACTTCGGCGGCAACCTGGACAATTGGCGCGCCGGCAAGGGCGCGACGCTCTTCCTGCCCGTATCGGTGCCAGGCGCGCTGTTTTCGGTGGGAGACCCGCATGCATCCCAAGGCGACTCGGAACTGTGCGGCACGGCCATCGAATGCTCGCTGACCGGCAGCTTCGAGCTGCGGGTGCACAAGCGCGCCGCGCTGGACAACCGCTTCCTTGCAGAGCTGGACCACCCTTTCCTGGAGACCGGCTCCGAATGGGTGATACAGGGCTTCAGCTTCACCGACCACCTGGCCGAACTGGGCAGCCAGGCGCAGTCCCAGGTCTATCGCAAATCATCGCTGGAAGGCGCCATGCGTGACGCTTTCCACAAGGCAAGGCGCTATCTGATGCTGGCCCACGGGCTGGACGAGGACGAGGCCGTATCACTGATCTCCGTGGCCGTGGACTTCGCCGTGACGCAGGTGGTGGACGGCAACTGGGGCGTGCACGCCGTGATCAAGAAGAAGCTGTTTCCGCCGGAGCTCTCGGCGTCCGCCCAGGCGGGCCACTGAAGCCCACCCGGGATCAGACCCGTGCCAGAAAGCGGGCGATGCGCTGGGCAATGCGCTCGGGCTGCTCGCGATGGGGAACGTGGCCGCCACCGGCCACGATCTCCACCTCCACAGGGCCGCGCGCCCGGTCGCGGATACGCTCGGGGTGGACCAGGGAGCCGAACTCGTCATGCTCGCCGTGGATGGCCAGCACCGGGCAGCGCACGCGCTCCAGCGCCTCGTCCAGCCGGTAGTCGGCAAATGGCTGCGACAGCCAGGTATCGACCCAGGCAGACAGCACCCAGGCGGCCTTGTCGCCGTGGTATTTCTCCAGGCGCGCCAGCTGGCCCGGCCGGGCGAAATCCTGTTGGGCCGCACGAATGCCCTGCAAGGTGCGATCTTCCACAAAGGCCTGGGCGGACTCCGTGATCACCGCCTTGCACTGCGCGCCATATCGGGCCGCCACCATGGCGGCCATGCCGCCGCCCACGCTGTGGCCCAGCACAATGAAATCCCCAAGGCCCAGCCCCTGGTGCACCGCCGGAAACACGGTCTCTGCCTCCCGGGCCACAAAGCCCGGCCCCAGCGTGCCCGGATAGGGGTCGGACTGGCCAAAGCCCAGCCGGTCGTAGGCCAGCACATCGCGGCGCGTGGCCTCGGCCAGTTGCTGCGGGAAATCGCGCCACAGCGCTACCGAGCCCAGCGAGTCGTGCAGCAGCACGATGGGCGCGCGCGCCGGGCCTTGCTCGCCTTCGCCGGCCGCCGGCGCCTGCCAGCGCCTGACGTAGATGCTGCCCTGCGGTGTGGGAATGCGGATTTCGTTCAAGGATGCGGGGATGTCGGTCATGCACGAGGAAGGCATCGAAAAAAAACTCCATGCCGGTCGGCGCCGGCCCGGCAGACATCATGCGCCTGCATGCCGCCAGAGGGCGACACCGTGGCGACGCGCGGGGCGGAATGCGGCAGCTTTTGTCTCTCTCGGGGCAGCTTTTGCGAACCTGGGCGCGCGGGTTCCTCCGATGGTGAGCGGCAAGGCAGCAGCGTATAAGTTGACCCTACCCCATGCTTGCGAAGGCCTGCCATGTCACACGCTTCCGCTCCCCTGCCCGGCGCCGCACAGGCTGCCGTGGACCCGCGCCAGTTCAAGAGCTTTGCCGAGTTCTATCCGTTCTACCTGCAGGAGCACAGCAACCGCACCTGCCGGCGCCTGCACTTCGTGGGCTCCACGCTGGCGCTGCTGTGCCTGTTCGCGCTGTTCCTGACCGGCAATTTCTGGTTCCTGCTGGGCGGCCTGCTGTTTGGCTACGGCTTTGCCTGGATAGGGCATTTCGGCTTCGAGAAGAACCGGCCCGCCAGCTTCAAGCGCCCGCTCTACAGCTTTCGCGGCGACTGGGTGATGTGGCGCGACATCCTGACGGGCCGCATCCCGCTCTAGACCGGAGCCTGCGGCCTTTGCTCCAGCAGATCGGCCAGCGTCATGCCTGCCAGCCCCGTGCGATCCCACAGCGGCTGCACGGCCGGCGACGGCGCCAGCAGCAGACGCTGCACCAGCGGCTGCAGCGGCGTGCGATGGGGCTCCACCAGCAGCATGTAGCGGGGCTCGGGGCCTTCGCTGGCCGCCACAGTGCCGGGGGCCTGCACCGTGCCCACCCAGTCCAGCACCGACAGCGCCTGCAGCACCGGATCGATCTGCTGCCAGTCCACACGCAGGCGCCGCGCCAGATCACTGGCGTACAAGCCCTTGGCGGGCGACTCGCGCTCCTGTGCGAGGTACTGCAGGATCTCCACGGCCATCTCGAACTGCCAGCCCTGCTGGCCCGGCATGCGCTGCACGCCCGCCATCACGATGGGCAGGTAGGCCGTGACCACGGCGCCCAGCAGCACGATGACCCAGGCCATGTAGATCCAGATCAGCAGGATGGGCAGCGTGGCGAAGGTGCCGTAGATGACCGAATAGGTAGGCACCGAGGCCAGGTACAGGCCCAGCGCCTTCTTCGCCAGCTCCATGCAGGTGGCCACGAACAGGCCGCCCACCCAGGCATGGCGCCAGCGCACCGCCGTGTTGGGCACGTAGTGGTACAGGCCCGCCATGCCAGCGGCCAGCGCCAGGAACTCGATGGAATCGAAGATGAAGCGCAAGCCTTCGGGCAGCGCATTGACCAGCCCGCGCGAGGCCGACATCACATAGGAAGACAGCACCAGGCTCAGGCCCAGCACCAGGGGGCCCAGCGTGATCGCCGCCCAGTAGATCAGCACGCGCTGGCCCAGCGGCCGCAGCTGGCGCACGCGCCAGATGTTGTTGAGCGTGCGGTCAATGGTGAGGATCAGCGCCACCGCCGTGATCACCAGAATGGAAAACCCCGCCATGCCCAGCTGGCTGGCCTTGGAGGCGAACTGCGTCAGATAGCCCAGCACCTGGCGCGCGATGGTCTCGGGGATCAGGCTGTCGATCAGCCAGCGCTCCAGCACGATCTGCACGCGGGAGAAGATGGGAAAGGCCGTGAACAGCGCCAGCGCCACCGTGAAGAACGGCACCAGGGCCAGCACCGTGGTGAAGGTCAGGCTGCTGGCGGTCACGCCCAGCCGGTCCTCGCGAAAGCGTTCGCGCAGCGTGTGTGCGGTATTGCGCCATGGAAAGCAGCGCCAGCGTTCGCGCCACGATCTCGGCACCGCAGGCTCGGGCGGCTCGGCCAGGGACAGGCTGCGCTCCTGGGCAGGAACGGGCAGCGCCAGGGAGCCATCCTCCAGGCCATCGACGGGCTCCTTTTCGGGGCCGCCGCTCATCGCCCCATCTCCGCCGCAAGGCGCATGTCTGCAGCGGGCGCGGCCATCCAAGCAATCACATGTTCAAAGGTCAAGACCATGGCCGATATGATGCCACCCCGATGACTGATTCCATTTCTCGCCCCGGCGCCGATGTCGCCGCCACCCGCTGGCTGGCGGTCTCCAGCCTCATGGGCCTGATCGTGCTGAGCCTGGCCTGGGAACTGTGGCTGGCGCCCATGCGGCCCGGGGGCTCCTGGCTGGTGCTCAAGGCCCTGCCGCTGGCGATTCCGCTGATCGGCCTGCTCAAGCACCGCATGTACACCTACCGCTGGGTCAGCCTGCTGGTGTGGATCTATTTCACCGAGGGCGTGGTGCGCGCCTGGAGCGACCCCGCACCCGGGCGCTGGCTGGCGCTGCTTGAAGTTTTCCTGTGCCTGATGCTGTTCACCGCCTGCGCCCTGCATGTGCGCTGGCGACAGCGCAGCGCGCGCCGCGCGGCCCAGGCGGCCGGCGGCTGAGCCCTCCGTTTTCATGCCTTCACGTCTTTGAAAGAAGTTGCAACATGACTGCACTGCTTGAACGCCTGCGCCAGATCGTCGGCGAAGCCCATGTCCTCACCGAGGGCGACCTTGTGGCCTACGAACAGGATTGGCGCCGCCGCGTGCGCGGCAAGTCCCTGGCCGTGGTACGCCCGGCAAGCACGGCCGAGGTGGCCGCCGTGGTGCGCGAATGCGCGGCCGCAGGCACCAGCATCATCCCGCAGGGCGGAAACACCGGCCTGTCGGTGGGCTCCACGCCGGACGACAGCGGCACGCAGGTCGTGCTCAGCCTCACGCGCATGAATGCCGTGCGCCACATCGACCGCGACAACCTGAGCTTCACCGTCGAGGCCGGCTGCATCCTGCAAAGCCTGCAGGAGCTTGCCGAGAAAGAGGGCCTGCTGTTCCCGCTGTCGCTGGCCGCCGAAGGCAGCTGCACCATTGGCGGCAACCTGGGAACGAACGCGGGCGGCACCCAGGTGGTGCGCTACGGCAACACGCGCGAGCTGTGCCTGGGTCTGGAAGTGGTCACCCCGCAGGGCGAGATCTGGGACGGCCTCAAGGGCCTGCGCAAGGACAACACCGGCTACGACCTGCGCGACCTGTTCATCGGCAGCGAAGGCACGCTGGGCATCATCACCGCCGCCACCATGAAGCTGTTCCCCCAGCCTGCGGCCCAGCTCACGGCCTTCGCCGCCGTGCCCTCCATGGAAGCGGCCGTGCGCCTGCTGGGCATGGCGCACCAGTACCTGGGCGCGGGCCTGACGGGCTTCGAGGTCATGGGCCAGTTCGCTCTGTCGCTGGTGATCAAGCACATGCCCCAGCTGCGCGTGCCCTTTGCCGGGCTGATCGGCGCGCCGCCCTACTACGTGCTGGTCGAGAATTCGGACAGCGAGTCCGAGCAGCATGCGCGCGAGCGTTTCGAGGCGCTGCTGGAGCTGGCCTTCGAGGACGGCTGCGTGCTCGACGCTGTGGTGGCCGAAAGCCTGTCGCAGGCCCATGAGCTGTGGCACATCCGCGAAAGCATTCCGCTGGCCCAGGCCGAGGAAGGCCTGAACATCAAGCACGACATCTCCATCGCCGCATCGCGCATCCCCGCCTTCGTCGAGCACACCGATGCCGTGCTGCAACGCGAGATCCCTGGCGTGCGCCTGGTCAACTTCGGCCACCTGGGCGACGGCAACTTGCACTACAACGTGCAGGCGCCCGAGGGCGGTGACGCCAAGGCCTTCCTCAACGAGCGAGAGCACCTGGTCAACCACCTCGTCTATGAAGCCGTGGCCGAATTCGGCGGCTCGTTCTCGGCCGAGCACGGCGTGGGTGCGCTCAAGGTGGACAAGCTGCAGAAGTACCAGTCCCCCGTGGCGCTGGGCATGATGCGCGCCATCAAGCAGGCGCTGGACCCGCAGGGACTGATGAACCCGGGCTGCATCCTGCCGAGGCAAGCCTCCTGAGCGAAACGCCGCCCCTTCTGTGGCAGCGCCGGGTTTGCACGCGCCGTCCTGAGCCAGGAGCGGCACGTGCCTGCCTTGTCAGGAAACCGGCTTGGCCTCGATATTGGCCATCGTCTTGTTGACCTGTTCGGGCCAGGCGATGTCGGCGCCGGCCGCATCGGAGAAGTCGGACTGTTTGCCGCCGGTGAGCAGCCACACGCGCAGGGCATTGCGGGCGGGATCGATCACGATGGCGCCCATTTCCTCGCCGCCCTGGTGCGGGCGCAGGCCGACGATGCTCCAGACATCTCCTTCCTTGGTCAGCGGGCCCACGGTACGCATATTGCTCAGCAGGGTCGGGTAGCTGGTGCCCAGCAGCGCCTTGAGCCGGTCGGCCAGCACGCCCTGCTCCAGGTAGTTGGTGCCGTCGTAGGGATACTTGCCCACGTACTCGGCCAGGCTGTCCAGGCCGGGCTCCCCCGCCTTGGCGGTGGAGGGCATGCGCGTGCGCGCGGGAAACGCCAGCACCAATTCCGGGGCTGGTGCAGCCACATCGAGTGCGACGGACTGCGCGGCCTTGGGAGTCGGGACGGAGGGAGAACGCGGATCGCAGGCTGTCAGCGCCAGCATGGCGACACCCAATGCAACGGCGGCCTGCCAGGGGGAGAGCATGGAAGACATGCGCAAGCTCCTTGTCAAAGCGGATGCGAAAAAAGCGGTGACGCCGGTGCGAAAGCCTGGGCAATGCACCGGCACCAGTCTGCGGGCATTTTCGCACCCGGGGCGCCAGACCTTGTTTCAAGGGGCATGGATACCGTCGGACAAGGCGCCGTATTCATCAAGGGATAATCCGGAAGATGAACACGACTCCAGCGCCCCGCCCAGCCCGCTCCCAGTACGAAGATTTCATGCGCCATGTGTACGAGCACGGCGTGTCCAAGACCGACCGTACCGGCACGGGCACGCGCAGCGTGTTCGGCCACCAGATGCGCTTCGACCTGTCCGAAGGCTTTCCGCTGGTCACCACCAAGAAGGTGCACCTCAAGTCCATCATCCTGGAACTGCTGTGGTTCCTGCGCGGCGACAGCAATGTGCGCTGGCTGCAGGAGCGCGGCTGCACCATCTGGGACGAATGGGCCCGTGAGGACGGCGACCTGGGCCCGGTCTATGGCGTGCAATGGCGCAACTGGCCGACGCCGGACGGCGGCCACATCGACCAGATCGCCGAAGTGGTCAAGCAGCTCAAGAGCAACCCGGACAGCCGCCGCATCATCGTCAGCGCCTGGAACGTGGCCGACCTGCCGCAGATGGCGCTCCTGCCCTGCCACGCCTTCTTCCAGTTCTACGTGGCCGACGGCAAGCTCAGCTGCCAGCTATACCAGCGCAGCGCGGACATCTTCCTGGGCGTTCCCTTCAACATCGCCAGCTACGCGCTGCTGACCCACATGCTGGCCCAGCAATGCGACCTGGAGGTGGGCGACTTCGTCTGGACCGGTGGCGACTGCCACATCTACAACAACCACTTCACCCAGGTCGAGACCCAGCTGGCGCGCCAGCCCTTCGCCTACCCGACGCTGCAGATCAAGCGCCGGCCCGACTCCATCTTCGGCTACGAGTACGAGGACTTCGAGGTCGTCGGCTACCAGCACCACGAGCCCATCAAGGCCCCCGTGGCCGTCTGAGGCAGCAGAAAGACCCGCCCGATGGCCATCCATCTCATCTACGCACGCGCCGCCAACGGCGTCATCGGCAAGGACAATGCCATGCCCTGGCACCTGCCCGAGGACCTGGCGCACTTCAAGCAATTGACCCAGGGCTCGGCCGTGGTCATGGGCCGCAAGACCTGGGACTCGCTGCCGGCCCGCTTCAGGCCGCTGCCCGGGCGCACCAACATCGTGGTCACACGCCAGGCGGACTGGGCACCCGAGCCAGCCGCCCCCGGCGTGCTGCATGCCACCAGCCTGGAGCAGGCCCTGGCGCTGGGCCGCCAGGCATCCGCTGACGTGTGGGTCATGGGCGGTGCCCAGATCTACGCCCAGGCCCTGCCGCTGGCCGACAGCATCGAGGTGACTGAAATCGAACGCGACTACGAAGGCGACGCCTTCGCGCCCACG